>JASJDI010000056.1 GCA_030065155.1 Xenococcaceae cyanobacterium MO_188.B29 | reverse complement strand
TCGTTTCGTCGGTGCTAGCATTAGCTATCGTAAATTCTGTTCCCGCAGGTAAGTCGAAGCTGACTTGATATTCTGCTCCTGGGGTGAGTCCGGTGAAGGAATAATTACCTGAAGAGTCAGTTGTTACTGTAGCAGTGCTATTATCACCTGTGGTGCTGATTAACCCATCATCTCCACCGCCAGTGAGAGTAACTGTAACTCCGCTTACCCCTGATTCGCCAACGTCTTGTATGCCATCTCCATCGGTATCTAAGAAGACTTTATCTCCTAAGGATGGGGGTTGATAGATGCCGGCAGCAATAGTCTGGTTGTTTTCCCCACTAGAAAGAGTAACTATCGGTGTTACTCCTGAAGCATCTGCATCGGAATCAATGGTTTCATCGGTGCTAGCATTAGCTATCGTGAATTCTGCTCCTGTTGGTAAGTTATCAAAACTGACTTGATATTCTGCTCCTGGGGTGAGTCCGGTAAAACTATAATTACCATCCGCATCTGTAGCTACAGTTGTGGTACTGTTATCGATAGTAGTACTGATTAAATTATCTGTACCACCGCCAGTGAGAGTGACTCTTACTCCGCTTACACCAGTCTCACTACCATCAATAATCCCATCTCCATTACTGTCGAGGAAAACTGTATCTCCTAGGGATGCGGGTTGGACAATCCCTGCATCAATAGTCTCATTGTTTTCCCCAGAAGTGAGCGTAACTATCGATGTTACACCAGAGCTATCCGCATCAGAATCAGCAGTTTCATCTGCACCTGCATTGGCTAGAGCAAACTGATAATTACCAGGTAATGTGGTTTGATCAAAAGTTACTTGATATTCAACTCCTGGGGTAAGTCTAGTGAAGGAGTAATTACCTGAAGAGTTAGTGGTAGTAGTAGCCGTACTATTATCACCAGGGGTGCTAATTAACCCATCTGCACCACCGCCAGTAAGAGTAACTCGTACTCCACTGACTCCTAATTCTCCTCCTTCTTGTATTCCATCTCCATCCGTATTGAAAAATACTTTATCGCCTAGAGAAGCTGGTTGATAGATTCCGGCATCAATAGAATCATTATTTTCCCCTGAAGTAAGAGTAATCACAGGAGTTACACCCGAAGCATCGGCATCGCTATCTATGGTTTCATCGGTGCTAGCATCAGCTTGAGTGAATTCTGCTCCTGTTGGTAAGTTATCAAAACTAACTTGATATTCTGCTCCTGGGGTGAGTCCGCTAAAGCTATAATTCCCTGAAGCGTCCGTGGCTACTGTGACAGTACTATTATCCCCTGTGGTGCTAATTAAACCATCTGTACCTCCACCAGTGAGAGTAACTCGTACTCCGCTTACACCAGTCTCACTACCATCTTGTATACCATCTCCATCGTTATCCAGAAAGACTGCATCTCCTAAAGAGGCTGGTTGAATAATGCCCGCATCGATATTCTGGTTCTTTTCTCCTGATGTAAGAGTAACTATAGGTGTTACACCTGAAGCATTGGCATCGGAATCTACGCTTTGATCACTACCCACATTGGCAGTAATAAACTCCGCATCATTAGGTAAGCTAGTCTTATCGAAGCTGACTTGATATTCGACTCCAGGAGTTAGTCCTGTAAAACTATAGTTCCCTGAAGAGTTAGTGGTAGTAGTAGTTGTAGTGTTATCACCAGTAGTACTAATTAATCCATCTGTACCTCCACCAACCAGAGTAACTGTAACTCCGCTTAATCCAGGTTCTCCTGTGTCTTTTATACCGTTATTATTACTATCAATGAAGACCTGATCTCCTAGAGATGTGTCTAATATATTAACCTGATAATCTTCGACTTCTCCGTTGCTAAATAGACTAACAGAATCAGAAGCAGCAGTTGTTATAGGATCTGTAGTGATGCGAAAACGAGCATAGGTTGTTCCAGGAGTGATATCATCAGGAATTGGCGTACTGTCTGTACCCACATTATCCCAAAGTAAGGGTTTAGTAACATCAGTACTACCAGAAGCAATAGTAGTACTGACAGCTTCATCTGCATCAAAAGTACCAGATCGATCGAAATCAATCCAGCCTACTACTGTCGCAGGAGAAGCTGTATTATTGGTTGCGGTGACACTTGCTAAGAACGTATCATCGCTAGTTAAAATGTCTGTTGTTGTGAAACTAATACCATTTTCATCATCTGCTAATCCTGAATTAACTGTATCGTCAGCATCCGCATTAGGGTTTTGTTGTGTACCATCATCAGGATCTACTCCTGAACCCATATATAGGTTTGAGTCAATAGCATGGCTTGCTCCACCATCTGCTTGAGTGGTTTGGTAATCTGGTAATGTACTACTATCAAGGGCAGCAACAGAACCAGATTGTGTATCAGGTGCATCACCGTAATCAATTAGGTCGTTAAAGGCAAAGTCTACAGTTAAGTTAGACTGAGTGTCTGTTGCACCAACACCAAGATCGAAACTAACAATAATATCTTGTTGATCTTCAACAGTAAGTAAAGCTAAAGGAACACTACCAGTCCAAGTTCCGTTAGTGGCATTAGTGTACCAACTATTAACTGTAGTAATGGCTGCGCTGGTATTAGCGTTAACAGTAGAATTAGAGCTACCAGTTGCATCGAGAATAAAGTTACCACTGGTTAAATCGAATGTTTGATCGTTTTGGAGTTCCCAAATGAGGAGTTGTAAAGCAGCAGCATCATTAGCATTAGTGACAATAGTATTTTCTACGTTAGCCCAAACAGTAGAAATAATATCTAATTCAGCTTGAGTAATAATTCCGTAATCAGCAGGAATAGAATTTGGATCGGGATTATCTCCAGGACCATAAAAATTAGGAATATCTCCAGGATCGTTGTAGGAACTATTATAGAAAGGACCAGTAGTAGTAGCGTTGACTGCTGTATAGTTCAGATCTGGGCTAGCAAGTTCCGCAAATTCGAGACAGAAACCAGTCAGATCGTTGCCAAATCCAGCAACATCAATTATGAAGCGTTCTGGTTCAAATTCAAGCGTAATCCGTCCAGTCGTACTACCAGCATTGCTACTATCAACTCCGTTTATTCTGACATTTGTACCATTTCCTCCAGTAGTCTCAGTTTGACCCAAATCTATTGAAGTTGAAGTAGTTGCTGGCGGGACAAAGTCTTCTCCTGTTGGTTCGCTAAAACCAGTACCAAGAGTTACTGTATTACTACGAATTCCATTGGTAGGATTGGGAACTATTCCAACACCATTATCGTTAGCATCTATGTCATTGTCTGGTTCTGCTTCCTCAGTTCCAGAACTAACTAGCCCATTTAAAGCATTCCCTGTATTAAAGTTAGAAGCTGCTACTTCGACAATGTAATTACCAGCATTGAGATTATCAAAACGGTAATAACCTCCATCAGCAGTTGTTGTAGTTGCAATTATTCCACCATTAGGACTACCATTATTGTCAATATCTTCGTAGAGATTAACGACAACTCCATCGATACCACTTTCGCTGCCATCGATTTGCCCATTGTTATTATCGTCTTGCCAAACTCTGTTACCTAAACTAAATTTTTCGTCGGCAAAAACTTCAGTATAGTTACTTTGGATTTCCTCTTCAAATATAAGAGGAGTAGCTATAAATTTAGTTTGATAGTCTAATTCCCATTTACCACCTTTGGCTGCATTACCAACTGGTGTAGTAGAAGCTGCAATCTCTGCACTAGTAAGATTGTGTAGTTTGTGGATAAATTCTTCGCCCGCATCTCCTGCTGCAACGTTGCAACCGTAGAGTAGTAACCTCTCCCCCTGCCCCTCTCCTCCAAGGAGAGGGGGGTTAGAGAACCAGGTTTTTAGGTCTTGTTTGTAATTATCTAAAGTATCAAGACTAAGTTCACTATTTCCTAAATATAAACAGCCAGGTGAACCGTGGGAAACTATATGTAGAGAGACAGGATAAGAATAAAAATTAAGAGCTTGAGTTATTTGTTTAATACCATCTTGATTAGGCTCAAGAATAATAACTTCTGCACCTGGGATAACTCCCGCAGCTAAATATGCATAATCAGAAACATTAGAATCTATAAAAACTAAATGTTGTACTTGGTTAGTGTGAGATAAACTAACAGAGTTTGCCGATTTAGTTTGAGTAGCCATAAATATTTGTATTGTAGAAATAAATGTCGATCGCAATTCTGGAAATTAATAAAGATAGGACTTTACCAACTTTGGGGAGAGAGAATAGTTAAAAGTTCTTACCTCTCCCTAACCCTCTCCTATTAGGAGAGGGAACGAATTGTCTCCTATTAAGAAATTGAGAGTGATTGGGGGATTTAGTGGACTTGAAAGTATAAAATTGGAATTCTCAGACAACCCCTTAAAGAGATATTTAGCGAGAGTTTAGAGATAAAAATAAATTTAGCAAGTATAAATTTAGCGATCGTATCTATTGGTAAAATTCTTTAGACATATGTAACTAATTATGAAGTAAAGTAATAATGATAATTTAGATAACTACTTAAAAACATGGTTGATTATTGTATATAAAGCAACGCCTTAAATGCTAACTTCATATCTCTAACTTCATCCACAGTAATCTCTCTTAATTTGTAGAGGAATTGTTTGAGAAATTACTGAGAACTAAAATTATTTTTAAAAATCTATTTAAGTAGAATTGATGAGTGTGGAAAGATTAATAGGAATAGCGATCGGCGTAAGCTGGCACTGCGCGATCGCTCCGCTGCGCTTGATGGCTTGTAAAAAAATAGAGAAGAGAGCTAATCTTTTAAAAAAGACAAAACCATGAGATCTCCTTTAAACCTTCTCTCCGTTGAAGAATACCTTAAATTAGAGCAAGATGCTGAAATTCGTCACGAATACTTAGCAGGACAACTCTATGCTATGGCTGGTGCTAGCGAAGCACATAATCTAATAGTTACGAATCTTATTGCTATATTACGTCCTCATTTACGAGGTAGTTCTTGTCGTGCTTTCGTTTCTGATATGAAGGTTAAAGTTAAGACACAAAAAGCAGATATATTCTATTATCCCGATCTTTTAGTCACCTGCGATCCTAATGATACTAAAAAATACTTTAAAATTAATCCTAATTTAATCGTAGAAGTCTTATCTGAGTCTACGGAAACTACAGATAGACGGGAGAAAAGAATTAATTATCAAACTATTGAAAATTTACAAGAATATGTCTTGATTTCTCAAGATGAGATAAAACTAGAAATTTATCGCAAAGATAATAAAGGCAATTGGACAGTAGAAACCTTGGGTAAATATGATAATTTGGCACTAGATTCAGTCGGATTAACTTTGACAATGGCAGATATTTATGAAGATGTTTTTACTCTTTAGATTATGAATCTCCCTATTGTCTATCATCCTGATTATGTTGCTCCCCTACCAGCAGAACATCGTTTTCCGATGCCCAAATTTAAGTTATTGCATGACTTATTATTGGTAGATAAGATTATTCAACCAGAACAAGTTTACCTTCCCGAACTACCATCAACAGAATTAATTGAGTTAGTTCATACTCCCGATTATGTTCGAGGATATTGTGAAGGAACATTAGATAGTAAAGCTCAACGTCGTATTGGTTTACCCTGGAGTAAAGCATTAGCTCAACGGACTCTTATGGCTGTAGGGGGGACTATTTTAACCGCTAAGTTGGCGCTGGAGTATGGTTGTGCTTGTAATACGGCAGGAGGTACTCATCATGCTTTTCCTAGTTACGGTTCGGGATTTTGTATTTTTAATGATTTAGCGATCGCTGTAAAAACACTACAACATCAAGGATTAGTTAACAAAATTTTAATTGTCGATCTAGATGTTCATCAAGGAGATGGTACAGCCTGGATTTTTCAAAATGAGGAGACGGTATTTACCTTTTCTATGCACTGTGAGGCGAATTTTCCTGGTAAAAAACAAACTAGCGATTTAGATATTCCCTTGCCTATAGGGTTAGATGACGATGGTTACTTGCAGATATTAGCCAAACACCTACCTGATTTATTGACGGAAGTTAAACCCGATCTCGTTTTGTTTGATGCAGGAGTAGACACCCACGTGAGCGATCGACTGGGCAAATTGGCATTAACCGATTGGGGTATTTATCGTCGAGAAAGATTGGTTTTAAGCACCTGCTTTGCTGCTGGTTATCCTGTCGCTAGTGTGATTGGTGGTGGTTATAGTAAAAATATTCAAGAGTTAGTATATCGTCATTCTCTAATACATCGTGCTGCTAGTGAGGTTTATTTTTAGGAGTTCAGGAGTTCAGGAGTTACAGGAGTTCAGGAGTTCAGGAGTTCAGGAGTTCAGGAGTTCAGGAGTTCAGGAGTTCAGGAGTTACAGGAGTTACAGGAGTTCAGGAGTTCAGAAGTTCAGGAGTCAGGAATTGCTATGCAAAAGAAAGTGGGAAGTGTAGGAATACCTTTCTCCCTTGTCTTCCTTGTCTACCCTGTCCTCCTTGTCCCTTTGTTCCATAACTTTTGGAATTAATGAATCGGTATCAGAAGAGAATTGCTAGAGAAAAAGCAATATTTTCTACTAAAATCAAATTCTGTAGATATGTTGTACATATATTTATGAATAATTCAATACTTAACTTAACCGATTATGCCTTCAGGTAAGAATCACGATCGCATTACCCTCTGGACTTTTCCTTGGATTGTTGGCGGGACTTTGATTTTAACTAGAGATGGGGAATTAACTTTAATTGTTGCTAGTGCCTTTCTGTTTAGTGGGTTGATGTTTGGTCCTGATTTGGATATTTATTCAATCCAGTTCAAACGTTGGGGCATATTGCGCTACTTTTGGCTACCTTATCAAAAAATATTTCGCCATCGCAGTTGGTTTTCCCATGGGTTAATTATCGGTACAGTGATTAGAGTAGTTTATTTGTTGAGTATTTTAATTATTTTATCTACTTTTTTGGTCGCGATCGCGCAATTAATTTTAGGGTTTGACTGGAATTGGCAAATCTTTACTCTGCAAAGTTTTAATTTGCTCAAACAAGAATATACTCAAGAGGCGATCGCTCTTTTTTGTGGTTTAGAAGTAGGTGCAATGAGTCATTCTCTCAGTGATTGGCTGAGTTCAATTTATAAACAGCGACAAAAAAAGAAAAAGTCTTAAAAGGTAGTTGGTAGTCAATCGTTCAGTTTGAGCTAGATTGCAATCGATTGCTGTACGCTAATAAAGTAGGATGAAAGACCTGTTTAGAGTAATTGCTCGATCGATATGCAAAAACCCTGGATATATACAAGATTTAATCGCAGAGTATTTTTAGCGGTACTTTTTTTCCTGCTTGCTTCCAGCAAAGAGTATGTTGCGAGGGAGCTAAATACTACTAAATGTGATTGGTGTTGGACTGGTGCAGTAACCAATAGCACCATAACTATTAAAGCTAAACTCAATACTCAAGTTCAATTAGGCAAAAATTATATTCAAGTTTTTTTTAGTAAAAATCCTGATTTGGATACTAATAAAAAAGTTAACAAAGTTCCAGCCAGTTCCTTGACTAATCAAATAGCTACATTTAACCTGGTTGATCTAGAAGAAAATACTCTTTACTACTATATAATTATCGCCGATGGTCGAAGATATCCCAGCACAGGAACGCTGGAATTTAAAACAGTAAAAGTCAAGACAAAATATAGCTTCGCGATCGGTTTTTCTTCCTGTGCAGGTGGAACTATTAGTACATATCTAAGTTCAGGAGTAAGCAATAGTAAAGTATTTGATGTTATTCGCCAATACAAATATAAAATTGAGAATGGCAAAGATTCTCACTTGTCACTATTCATTCACATGGGAGATTTACATTACAGAAATGATCTACACTTCCTTGGTTTAAAAGAAAAAGATATTGATGACTATAGGAACAATTTTGATTTAGTCATGGCACAAAATAGACAAAGAAATCTTTATCAAAATATTCCTCTTGCTTATATTTGGGACGACCATGATTACGGAACTAACGATTCTAATAGCTCTTATCCCCTAAAATATATTGCCAGTGAAGCTTATAGAGAACAAGTACCTCATTATCCTCTTGTCGAGACATTAGACGAAGAACAAAATTTAGGTGCAATCTATCAATCTTTTGTCATTGGCAGAGTGAGATTTATTATGACTGACAGTCGTTTTCATCAAGATTTAGTAGAAATACAAGACAATCTAGATAAAACTCTGTTAGGAAATCATCAAAGAGAATGGTTGTTTGCACAACTAAGAAAAGGAAAACAAAATCAACAAGATAATCAAGAAGGATTAACTATATGGGTTAATAGTATTCCCTGGATAGGAAGACAAGATGATTATAAAACTAAGGCATGGAATAGATTTGCTCAAGAAAGAACCAAAATTGCCAATTTTATTAAAGAGAACGATATTGATAAATTACTAATGATCTCAGGAGATGCCCACATGTTGGCACTTGATGATGGACAAGAAGGGACAAGCAACAACTATGCAACGGGTGGTGGAGGTTCTTTTCCTGTAATTCATGCTGCTGCTTTAGATAGCAGACCATCATTCAAGGGAGGTTCTTATAACGGAAAAGATTATATTGTCAATCCAGAGGCAGTAAAGATTAAAGATGGTGCTATCCCAGGAAAAGGACAATGGGGATTATTGAATTTTATCGATGATGGTAACAAGATTGAAGTAACAGTTGAATTGAAAAGAAGGGAAGATACCTTGATTCAACACACTTTTATTTTTAAGTAGCTAAAATTTATCCCTCAAAACAAGCTTGAGAAACTACTACGCTCTACTGATCTCAAGCATCAAGCATTGGTAGCAAACATTAAAGTCTTTCACATAAGTCCTTCTAGCCATTATATTTAATGAGTTTAATATTAGTCGGCAGAGACTATTTGAAGATCGGATTAATTTCCTACAAAAATGTTACAGACTTTTTATGCTAATCATTGCTTTTTTTGTTGCTGGATTTATTCTCGCTAGTTTAATTGAATACTGGATTCACCGTTTAATGCACGTTTTTCCTTGGTTTGGTAAGGTTACTTTGCACTATAAACATCATTACGAAGAAAGCTATGGAGTGTGGAAAGACTTTAAAAGCTACAGTCAGCTTGTTTTACTTCTGTGTCCGATGTTTCTAATTTCTTGGTCGGCAGGAATTAGTGGTAGTTTAGGAGGTCTAGTCTTTACTGCTTTTGCAGCGTATACTCATAAACTTCAACATGAAAACCCTACTAAGTGCTTTTGGATGAGAGTTCCCGTTCACTATCTTCATCACAAATACAGTTGTCAATATAACTTTGGTTTGTCTGTAGACTGGTGGGATCGAGTCTTCAAAACCTACAGACCAAATCAGTGGTTTATTCACCAAGAGTTAAATCAAACTCTTTATAACGATTTACAGGAATTAGCACAAGTAACAACAAAATAGATTAGACCTGTTCTGAAAATTGCACTTCCTGTTTCTAGTGGGGGCAAGTCAATGCTTTGCCCCTACCCCAGACTTCTAACTTTTTGTAACGAAGAATGGTATTATTAATTTAGTTGGGCAATTATAAAGATAATATTAAGATTGTCAACTAGAGAGAGTATGAGTGATATGGAAGCTATTTCCCCTGCAAGGCTACACGAACTTTGGAAAACGATCGATAGTACTCCACCCAATATATTAGGACAACTCAACGATCGAGATTTAGTTAATTGGTTGACAGAACAATTCGATCAAAATCATCCTTTACCTGCTAAAGAATTATCCACTTTGAAAAAATATCTGGCTTCACGACTACAGTTAATCCGAGATCTTACTTTGGGTTAATAACTTATTCTAATTACGTAGATAGTCTTTTAGAATGATAATCTCGTTCTCGAAAACACAATCGAAAATTCTACGTGATGAGTTTTTTGACTCCTTATACAGCTGAGATGATTTTATGCTAGATTCCCAAAAGCATCAGGTCTATCTGAATTACATTATAGTCTTCAGAACAATCAGATAGACCATAACCTTAATAATGTAGAACAAGCGGTTATCCTGGTTGTAGACGATACGCCCAGTAACTTAAGAGTTTTATTTAGCTGTTTGGAAAAATCTGGTTATAAAGTCTTGGTGGCGCAAACAGGAAAAAGTGCGTTAAAAATAGCGGAAATTGCTTCTCCAGACCTAATTTTACTAGATGTTCTCATGCCTGAGCTAGATGGCTTTGCCACTTCTCGTTGCTTAAAAGCTCAGATTGCTACTCGTGACATTCCCATAATTTTTCTAACGGCACTATCAGAAACTAATAATAAAGTTAAAGGTTTTGAGGTAGGAGGAGTTGACTATATTACTAAACCTATTGAACAAAGGGAAGTTCTAGCTCGCATCCAAACTCATCTGAGTCTACAAAAAATGCGTCAGTATTTACTAACTCAGAATAGAAAACTAAAACAAGAAATTGATACTCGTTTACAGATAGAAAGTAAACTACAACAGCGCACATCAGAATTAGAGCAAACTCTTAAATATAGAGAGAGTATTAGACGCATTCAGGAAAAAATTCGCGATAGTCTCGACGAAAATCATATTTTACAAATAGCTACTCAAGAATTACTAAAACTTCTTTCTGTTGATAGTTGTCAGCTTGAATTATATGATGCTGATAAAAAAATAGCTACTGTTATTTATGAATATAGCAATGGCTTACCCAAATCTAAAAGTATAAGCAAAAAGATCGAATATTTTCCCGAAATTTATCAACAACTATTGCAAAAAATACCTTTACAACTAATTACTAACCTTGAACCCTTAAACTCTGACAAAAATTACTTTACCAGTTTAGCTTGTCCCATTTTTGAAAATTATAGTCAAGAGGGAGTTTTAGGTAATCTTTGGCTACTGCGATCGCCTGAACAAGTATTTACTAAATTAGAGATAGAATTAGTACAACAAGTAGCTAATCAATGTGCGATCGCAATTCGTCAAGCTAGACTATACGAAGCTGCCCAACAACAAGTCAAAGAACTAGAAAAACTCAATCGACTTAAAGACGATTTTCTCAAAACCATTTCCCATGAACTACGCGCTCCTATGAGTAGTTTACAGCTTTCAGTCGAAACTTTAGACAAGCTTTTTCAGCAAGAAGGTAAGCAAAAATCACCTCTGTTTACCAAAGTATTGGGTATTTTTCATCAAGCTTGTCAACGACAAAAACAATTAGTAGATGACTTGCTGAGTCTTTGTTACATAGATGCCAAAGCTGAAGTTATAGTTAAAGAATGGATCGATCTACAAATCTGTATTCCTGAAATTGCCGAGTTATTTCTCGAACAAACTCAAATTCAACAACAGCATTTACTGATTGATGTACCGCCTCAGTTACCACAATTAAAATCCGATCTTTCTACCCTCGATCGTATTTTGCGAGAATTACTGAACAACGCTTGCAAATATACTCCATCAGGCGAAACTATTACTGTCTCAGCACAAGCTACCGAAACAAAAATTATTCTGAGTATTGTTAATACTGGAGTAGAAATTCCGCTAGAAGAACAAGAACGAATTTTTGCACAGTTTTACCGTATACCCAATAACGATCCTTGGCAACATGGTGGTACAGGTTTAGGATTAACCCTAGTTAAAAAACTAGTAGAACTTTTAGATGCCTCGATCGAAGTTGAAAGTAAAAGTAATCAAACTATTTTTTCGGTAATATTTATTAGAGAAGGAAGAGAAGAAGAATAAAAAATTTAACATCTCAACTTTGTTAAGAGTTGTATTTTTCAAATGCTTTTTTGAGGTAGTCTTCTATATACCAAAGCGGATTAGCAGATTCTTCAGAGCCTAATTTAACAAACATATCAGTGCGTTGATTAATTATGGATGCAACTTTTTCTGCAAATGCGGTATTCCGTGAATATTCCCCACCTGTTTTGGGATACGCATCATACCAAAGTACATAGAGGGCAGAAGCTAAAATTCTCCTTTTCGAGATCTGGGTTTTAGGAGAATCTAAAAACTCTAGCAGTAATTCTAATTGACTTGGAATAGCAAGAATCAAGTCTTCATCTTGTTCTAAAAAGTGAAGCTTATCGTTAATAGACCAAATTTCTAACTGTGCGCGAGAAAGTGGGGGAATAGCATTACTTTCTCCAATAAAATCTTGAGAACCGCATTGGGAACAAGGTTTTTTCCATTCACGTGTTTCTTCAAATGCTGCGGTTAATTCATCAAGAAATCGGGTTGCTTCATAACCGCAACTTGCACACGAACGAGTTTGTTTATATTTTTGAGAGGTCATTAGCATTCTTGCTCAAAATTACTGTAATTAATAAAGTAGCAGAGGAGGAAAATTTGATTGATAGCAATTAAATACACAATATTAATAATCAATATGACCAATTTAAATCAAGCTGCTGTAGTACTTACTGGAGCAACAGGAGGCTTTGGGCAAGAGCTTACTCGCCAGTTATTACAAGCTGGTAGTCGTCTAATTCTTACCGATCTCGATCGAGCTATTCTAGACAATCTCGCTGCTAAAGTAAGTAGTGAAATAACCACAGGAGAAATAATTGCCTGTATTGAGAGCGACCTCTCTAACCGTGAAGGCTGTGAAACTCTCTATCATCAAGTTAAAGCATTAGACATACCCATTGATATTTTAATTAACAATGCAGGTATAGGATTATTTGGTCGTATGGATGAAGTTCCTACCGATAAATGGGAAGTGTTAATGCAGGTCAATTTATTAGCACCCATGCGGTTGAGTTCTCTTTTTGTCGCCGATATGATCGATCGTCGCCAAGGACATATTGTTAATATTTCTTCTCTAGCAGGTTGGGTAGCTCCTGCGGGGATGGCTCATTACTGTAGTAGTAAATTTGGTTTGCGTGGCTTTAGTGAAGGACTATTTAACGAAGTAAAAGCTTATAACATTAAAGTTACCGCCGTTTATCCCTTTTTCAGTCGTACTCCCATTCTCCAGTCAGAATGTTATGGCACCTTAGCCCAAGATAACAAAGTCTTTCCCGAACATCTAGCCACCGATCCTGCTCAAGTCATGGCAAAAACAATTAAAGCAATTGTTCGTAACCAACTTCATGTATTTCCCGATAAGATGGCAAATAGTCTTCACCTTCTCAAACAATATTTTCCAAAATTGTTTGACTGGATGAGCGATCGATTGACAAAAAATTAAAAAAACTATCTATAATGAGTAGCCATAACAACACGCAAACAAGAATAAACACCACTGACAAGCAATTAATTATCGGGGCTGGTTTTGTTGGACTGGGTATGGCTCAAGCTCTTCAAGAAGCTGGTATTCTCTACGATCAAGTTGATGCTAGCGATCGCCTTGGTGGTAATTGGTATCATGGGGTTTACGAAACTGCCCATATCATTTCCTCTCGGAAGGTTACTCAGTTTACTAATTTCCCCATGCCAGAAGATTATCCCGACTTTCCTAGCGCACAAAATATGCTCGATTACATTAATGCTTTTGTCGATCATTTTAATTTGCGGAAGCAGATTGAATTTAACCGCAAAGTTAATTATGTGCGACCAATAGAAAATAACTTTTGGGAAGTTACTTTTGCCAAGGGCGAACAACGCATCTATAAAGGCGTGATCATGTGCAATGGTCATCACTGGTGTAAACGTTTTCCTGAATTTACAGGGGAATTTAATGGAGAGATTATTCATTCTAAAGATTACAAAAGACCCGAACAACTTAAAGGTAAAAGAGTTTTGGTTATCGGTGGTGGAAACTCAGCCTGTGATATAGCAGCAGAAGCTGCTCGTGTGGGGGCTAAATGTGTCTTGAGTATGCGAGAAACAGTTTGGTTTATTCCTAAAACCTTTGCAGGTATTCCTGTCGCTGATCTGAGCAAGGGTAGAAGTCCAGCTTGGTACCAACGTCTGCTGATTTATTTACTAATCCGCTTCACTTTTGGTAAGCACGAAAGTTATGGTCTACCTAAACCCAAACACAGAATTTTTGAGAAACACCCTACTATTAATAATGAAGTTCCCTACTACATGAAACATGGTCGCATTGCCTACAAACCAGGTGTGCGTGGGTTAGATGGGTGGTCAGTAGAATTTTTTGATGGTAGTCGCGAGGAATTCGATCTGATTGTTTGTGCCACTGGTTATTATGTAGCTTATCCATTTTTGCCTCCAGAACTCCAGCGAGTGAAAGGCTCAGTAGTAAAATGCTATGGAGATTCTTTTCTCGATGACTACAAAGGACTGTATTTCATTGGCTGGTATCAACCTCGAAGCGGAATAGGCTCAATTATTAGTGCTTTTGCTCCTGTCTTTGCTCGCTATCTCAAACTTCAAGATGAAATTAATGTACCGATAGGATTAGTCCTCAAAGAAATGGGGAAAAAATTGCCCACAACCCATCTTTTCGATCCCCAGGAGATTTTTAGAGAATTAGAGCTTACTAATCTTCGCTTTAACTCGATCGTCAAAAAAGCCCATCAGATTGATACTCGCTATCCTAACTTTAGCAATCAACCCCTTCCCGCTAAGTCGATCGATAAAGTGATTTCTTCTTCTACAGTTTATTAAATTAAATAAAAATTACAATTCCACGCTAGATCTTCAAAAAATATAGCGTGGAGGTTTTTTTTAAATCCAGCTGTCTAAGTCTAATGCCTTAGAACCACCTTCTTGAATTTGTATAAGTACCTGAATTAACTGAGTCCACATCAAAGATGTTGTAAAAATAGTTAAAGGTAAAGACAAGCCAACAGCAATGATCCAGTTAATACTAAAAAGTCCTAGACCACCAGTTAGAAAAATCCAAACTCCTAAACAAATACCCAAGTAAGTTATTTGCAATTCCTTATTTTCTAATTGGGCAAGATTTTTCTTACCACCATCTTTTGACCATTGTTCTAATTTTTGTTTCAACATGGTCTGAAACGCCAAACCACAAGTCACTCCCACAAATAACCCAAGTAGACAGAGTAAAAAGGGAGGTTGAGGATAATAGTACATATTAGGTTATTTTACCGAATATAAAGTCCTCAACTAATTTAGCGTGAATGGGTAGCCGTGGGAATAACTGCTGCCACAGTTTCTACAGAAAACTCTTTGATTGTACTAAAAGCCAAGTCAAAGATTTGTTGGGGTTTTAAATCATCTTTAATTAGAGTCCAAAGACGTTGTACTTCTGCTGTATGTAGTCTTTCGTCTTCGGTAAGTGCTAATAGTAATTGACGACGAAGATATTGTCCCTCTTCGGAGAAAAGATATTGTAAGCCCAATCTAGCAGTAGGTAGGATATCAAATCCTCCATCATTTTGGGCGATCGCAATCATATTTTCCAGTCTTTCCCACTGAAACTTACCATCTTTAATTAAGACTTCGATTAAGTGTTTCCGCATTTGAGCGGATTCCCCTGTTAATAGCCTACGAGATACATAGGGATAAGATACTTCAACAATTCTAAAATTGGGGTTTAAGCTGAGGGCAAGTCCTTCCTGAGTAATTAGAGAACGAATAATGAGAGCAAACTTAGCAGGAACACGGAAAGGATAGTCATACATCAACTCAGAAAATTCATCAGTAATTGTCTTAAAGTTGAAGTCACCAACACTTTCACCCATGGCATTCCCTAATACTTTTTCTAAAGCAGGAATAATTGGGTTTATATTGATATCTGGAGTCAAAAAGCCCAATTTGACAAAATCTCTAGCTAAGGCTTGATAATCGCGATTAATTAGCTGAACTACTGCACTAGCTAAGGTTTCTTTGGTATTTTCTTCCAACTGATCCATCATACCAAAATCGATATATGCCATACGACCATCCAAGGTAGCAAACAAGTTACCAGGATGAGGATCGGCATGGAAAAAGCCGTATTCTAGAAGTTGTTGCAGTCCTGAAGTTACCCCAATTCTAATCAAACGATCGGAATCTAGTCCTGCTGCTTTAATCTTATCTACATCTGTTAATTTAATACCGTTAATCCACTCTAGAGTGAGGACACGACGGTTAGTGTATCGCCAATAAATTAAGGGAACTTTGACCTCTGGGTTGCCCTGAAAATTAGTAGCAAACTTTTCGGCATTTCTGGCTTCGTTGAGATAATCAATTTCTTCAAAAAGCTTAATGCCAAACTCATCGATAATCATGGTTAGGTCGTGACCCAAATTTAGAGGTAGCAAACCACCTAACCAACTAGCAGCCCAGCGCATTAAATATAAGTCTATGGTTATGATAGAACGCAAACCAGGGCGTTGTATTTTGACTGCTACTTCTTCTCCGCTGTGCAAAACAGCACGATAAACTTGACCAAGGCTAGCAGCAGCAACAGGTAAAGGAGAAATCTCTCGATAAGCTTTTTCGACGCTACAGCCCAATTCCGATTCGATGATAGCAAAAGCTCTCTTACTATCAAAAGGTGGTAATTGGTCTTGTAGTTTAATTAATTCTTCTAAAAAGTCTTTATGAATTAGATCTGGTCGAGTAGATAAAGCTTGCCCGACTTTAATAAAGGTTGGTCCTAAAGTAGTGAGAATTCCCCCTAATTGTTTGGCACGCTTTTGCTGATTTTGTTGTTTTTTATCTGTCCAACGATCCCATTGTAAACTGAGCAGAAAAATACCAAAAAACCAGATTATTTTGAGGGAACGCCAGATAACAAGCCAGGGTCGATAACGATAGTAACTAGCGATCGCTTTTGCATCGTAATGCTTAAGGAAAGCAGAACCATCAGTGTTTTCCTCTAGCTTTTGATCGGAAGAATCTTTATTATGCCGAGCCACGAGTTTATCTTTTACCTCTTGCTTCTTAACAATTTCTGTTTGTTTAATAATTTTAGTATACAAAAATACAAATTACTTAATTAAGTATTATTTCTTAAATTAGACTATAAAAGTAAATACTTAGTCAATTTACAATTGACGGATAATTATATTTTTTTAATATTGTTTTGGTGATTTTTTAATTAACCGATTTAGCTAATGCTACTTCTAACATCTCTTCTGGGGTTAGTCGAGGGTAAATAACTTGACCATCTTTAAACCAGATAATGCGCTCTGTTTGACGAGCTACTTCTGGTTCATGAGTGACCATTACGACGGTAATACCTGTACTATGCAATTCGCTAAAAATATTCAATACTTCCTGGGTTGTGTGAGAATCTAAAGCCCCAGTAGGTTCATCTGCGAGCAAAAGTAAAGGATTGTTCACAATTGAGCGAGCGATCGCTACTCTTTGTTGTTGTCCTCCCGAAAGTTGATTGGGCTTATTATTAAGTCTCTGACCTAAGCCAACTTGTTCCAAGGCATACTTAGCTCGATCGCGCCTTTCTCCATAATCAATGCCAGCATAGACCATCGGTAACATGACATTTTCCAAGGCTGTCATTTGAGGCAATAAATGAAATTGCTGGAAAACAAAGCCAATTTGGCGATTGCGAATAGTTGCTAAGTCATCATCAGCTAATCCAGAAACATCTACACAATTAAAATAATAACGCCCATTAGTCGGGCGATCTAAACAACCAATAATGTTCATAGCTGTAGATTTACCCGAACCAGATGCGCCCATAATCGAGCAGTATTCACCTTGATTGATTACTAAGTTAACCTTATCTAAAGCAGAAACTTGAGTATCCCCACTACCATAGATTTTATCTATTTCTTCTAAACGAATGATTACAGACCGACTTTTGGAATTAGGAGTACGAGAGGTCATTTATTTATAGAAAAGCTCTTAGCTACTTGTTGATAGATCTTTATCTTTAATCTATTTTAGTAAATACTTGAGAGGAATAACCTATCTTCTAGATCCTAAAGTCTCCATAGACCTGCCTAGAAATAGAATTCAGAAGTTCAGGAGTTCAGGAGTTCAGGAGTTCAGGAGTTCAGGAGTTCAGAATGAACTTATTTTCATACTTGGATTGTGAATGATAGTTCAGGGCATTTCTTGCATAAGTTCCAATTGAAAGCTTGAGAAACAATTGCGACAAACTAACATTCAACTTGAATTTGCATAATAATAATTGATGGTTACTAAAATAAGACTCAAAATTTATGAAGGCTTCCAAGAAAGAATTTGCAGTTAATAAGACTGAAGCAGAGTGGCAAGAACAATTAACACCAGAACAATTCCGAGTACTACGTAAACACGGTACAGAACGCGCTGGAACTAGCCCTCTAGATAAAAATTACGATCGGGGTACTTATGTCTGTGCTGGTTGTGGACAACCCTTATTTACTTCAGATACAAAATACAATAGCGGAACTGGATGGCCCAGTTTTTACCAACCTATTGAAGATGCGATCGAAACATCAGTCGATCGCTCTTTCTTTATGACTAGAACCGAAGTTCATTGTAGTAACTGTGGGGGACACTTGGGTCATGTATTTAGTGATGGTCCTCGTCCTACTGGTCAACGTTACTGTATGAACGGGGTTTCTCTAGAGTTTAAACCAGCAGAATAGATTGAGATTCTAAGATAAATCAAAACTATCAGATTGGATAGAAGTCAGAAGCTTAGAAGTGTGGGAAGTGTGGGAAGAAATTTCTCCCTTATCTTCCTCATCTCCCTTGTCTTACCTAACCAGAAATTTATTTATGCAAGAAGTATAATTTGTTTATGCCATTACTGCTTGTTTAACCATTGCTTCATCTAATTCCCGTCCTATAAATACTAAACGAGTTTGACGAAGCTCATTGGGCAACCAAAAGCGATCGTAAAAGGTTTCAAAGCGATTACCCACTCCTTGTAATACCAAGCGCATAGGTTTACCTTCGACATTGATAAAGCCTTTGACACGATAAATTTCTTGTTGTTGAACTAATTTTTTAAGTTGTTGGGTTAACTTTTTAGGTTCAAAAGTGCGATCGAGAATTAATTGCACCGAGTTAATCTCATCGTCGTGATCGTGTTCCTCTTCATGGTCGTGATGAGAAGGACGACTATCTAAATTATCTTCTACCGCAGCGTTAAACCCAAGTAAGAGGTCAGGATTAATTTCTCCTTGCCGAGAAAAAACAACTTTGACTCCTGTAGGGATTTCTTTCTCTAACCAATTCTTAATTTTAGTTAGAGTAGCTCGATCGATTAAGTCTGTTTTAGTCAAGAGTACCAGATCGGCACAAGCTAACTGGTCTTCAAATAATTCTTCGATCGGTGTTTCATGTTCCAAGTTAGGATCTGCTTGACGCTGCGCTTCTAAAGCCTCTAAATCCCCTACTAATGTACCTTCTGCTAAAGCCTGACAATCGACTACTGTAACTACCCCATCCACAGTAGCAGCATTGCGGATAGCATCCCAACGAAAAGCTTGCACTAAAGGTTTAGGTAGTGCTAACCCAGAGGTTTCGATGAGAATGCAGTCAATTTTATCTCTTCGTTTTAGTAATTCTTGCATCGTCGGATAAAATTCTTCTTGCACCGTGCAACAAAGACAGCCATTAGTAAGTTCTACAATATTGTTATCAGGATTATCTTCTTCATCACAAACCTGACAAGAACGTAATAGCTCTCCATCTATACCTACTTCGCCGAATTCATTGACTAACACCGCGATACGTCTTCCCTGATTATTTTGCAGTAGGTGGCGCACTAGAGTAGTTTTTCCCGCGCCAAGAAAACCTGTGATGACGGTAACAGGAATTTTATGCATAATTTAATTATCTTATTTGTTGAGTTTTAATTTTGAATTAGATCTGAATGTTTTTGAATGTTGCCGAATTTTTAAATGCTGATTTAAGGCAGTAAAGCTGTAGAGGAAAAAGCGATCGCACCTAAACTCAGAAGTAAACCTAAATTCGTTTTATTTTCCCTGGTTAAGAATACACCAGGATCTAAGATAGAAAAATTAGACCAAAATGAGCTTAACAAAATCCGTACCTCGCAGATATGTTTATTAAAGTTGAGCTAGTTTTTGAGTTATCGAGCGAAGTTAAAAAACTGATAACTGTTAACTGTAGATCGGCGGGCATCCTGACTTAGAGATCAAAGGTAATCTCATCACAGTTGCGGGACAGCGTCAGCTTTGCACTGAACTTTCCCCCTTACGTCTGATAGCTGATCCCTATCAGAACCGAAATGATTATTTAAAGCTAGCATAAGATTAGCTATAATCAGCTTTAAATTTATGGCAGTAGTAACAACAAATGGCAGATTGGCAAAAAATTGACGGCGGGATAACAGCACCTAAAGGGTTTAAAGCAGCAGGAATCGCAGCAGGGTTAAAATCTTCAGGTATGCCAGATTTAGCTTTGATTTTATCCGAAACAGAAGCGATCGCAGCAGGAGTATTTACTACTACTCAAGTTCGTGCTGCTTGCGTTGACTATTGCCGTCAACGTCTCCAAGCCAAAGCCAGCGCGAGGGCAATTCTTTGTAATGCAGGACAAGCCAATGCTGCTACAGGAGAGCAAGGTTGGCAAGATGCCCTTAAAAGTGCAGAATTATTAGGGACAGAATTAAATATTTCCCCTCAAGCCATTCTCCTCGCCTCTACAGGAGTCATTGGACAAAGAATTAAAATGGATGCTTTAGCCAAAGGTATTCCTAGCTTAGTCGCAGCAGCCTCCACAGATGGAGGAAAAGACGCTGCTAAAGCTATTATCACTACAGATTTGGTCACTAAATCCATTGCCTTAGAAACTATTATTGACGATCGCCCTGTGCGTATTGGGGGTATTGCCAAGGGTTCGGGTATGATTCATCCTAATATGGCGACTATGTTATCTTTTATTACCTGTGATGCTGCGGTGGCTACTCATCTCTGGCAAGATATGTTAAAACGTGCTGTAGATAAAAGCTTTAATCAAATCACAGTTGATGGAGATACCAGTACTAACGATAGTGTAATTGCTTTGGCTAATGGTCAGTCCAGAACTTCTGCCATTACCGAAATGGGTAAGAATGCTCAAAAACTAGAAGCAATGTTAACCGCAGTATGCCAGTATTTAGCTAAAGCGATCGCCCGTGATGGAGAAGGTGCTACTTGTTTGATCGAAGTACAAGTATCTGGCGCACCCGATAATAAAGCAGCTTCTACTGTAGCGAAAACCATTGCTGGTTCATCTTTGGTTAAATCTGCCATTTTTGGACGAGATCCGAACTGGGGCAGAATTGCAGCAGCAGCAGGAAGGGCTGGAGTAAAATTTTCTCAAGACGAATTACAAATTAAGTTAGGGGATTTTATCTTAATGGAAAATGGGCAACCCCTAGAGTTCGATCGCCAAGCAGCAAGTAATTATCTCAAACAAGCAGCAGCAGGGGCATATCTCCAAGAAGATACGGTACTAATTTCTGTTTGTATTGGTAATGGCTCTGGTACTAGTACGGCTTGGGGTTGCGATCTAACTTATAAGTATGTAGAAATTAATGCAGAGTATACAACATAAATTTTTTCCCTTGGAGTTCAGAATTCGGTAGTCCCTACAAACTGATTGGGTTGAATTTATGTATGTTCAACTCTTAATCGTGCTAGTCAGACAGTGTAGTACATCGTTTAACTCATAAAAAATCATGCGCCTATTGTGAGTCAACCAATAATTATCAGAATGATGAGTAATAACATTTCACAACACACAGCCAAGCCAGAATATAGTTATGACCCAAAGGCGATCGAATCCAAGTGGCAAAATATATGGGCGGAGCGTAAGGCTTTTAAAACTCCCGTTGCCATAGATGAATTAAAAGATAAGCCTAAATACTATGTATTGGAAATGTT
>JASJDI010000362.1 GCA_030065155.1 Xenococcaceae cyanobacterium MO_188.B29 | reverse complement strand
TAATAAAAGAACTATTACTATCGATCGCCATAATCAAATCAGATATTATCAATTTAAGATTACTCCAGTAGTAACTAAAGATAATCACACTATTGGGGGCATTGTTTTATTGCAAGATATCACTAATTTTAAAGAAATAGACCAACTAAAAAGCGAGTTTGTAGCTACTGCTTCTCACGAATTACGCACACCTTTAACGGGTATGGCAATGAGTTTAAACTTATTACAAGAAACTGCCCAATCTAAATTATCCGAGTCAGAAATTGAATTGTTAGATACAGCTAATGAAGATGTAGCCAGGTTGAAAAGCTTGGTTAATGATTTATTAGATTTATCTAAAATAGAAGCAGGACGAATTGATTTAGAATTTACTCCTGTAGAAGTAGAATTTTTGTTAAATAAAGCGATCGCTAATCTTAAAGTCCAGGCTAAAGACAAAAATATCAATCTTAAGATAGAAGACTTACCTTCCTTACCTAAAGTTAAATTAGATGCAAACAAAATACTTTGGGTACTTACTAATTTAATTGCCAATGCAATTCGTTATACAGATAATGGAGGAGAAATTAAATTAGCAGCCAAACAACATAATAATTGGATTCACATCTCTGTTCAAGATAATGGTGCGGGAATTCCCAAAGAATTCAGAAATAAAATTTTTGATAAGTTTGTCCAAGTAAAAACAGAAAGAGATGTCGGTGGTAGTGGTTTAGGTTTAGCTATTTGTAAAGAAATGGTTAAAGCTCATGGAGGAACTATTTGGGTTGATTCTACCTTAGGAGAAGGAAGTAAATTTACTTTTACAGTACCAGTATTTAATCAGTAATAAATAATAATTAAATATTATGTCTAAAGCAAAAATATTAGTAGTTGACGACGAAAAAAATATCCGCAGAACAGTTACCATGGCGTTAGAATCTTTAGATTATTTTGTTCATACTGCTTTTGATGGAAAAGATGCCCTGGTACAGTTAGAAGGGGATGAATACGATCTTATTTTGACTGATTTAAAAATGCCTGGCATGAATGGCATGGAACTATTACAACAAGCTATAGCTAACTATCCCAATATCAAAATAGTTTTGATTTCTGCTCATGGGACAATAGATAATGCTGTTGAAGCGATGAAATTAGGTGCAGTAGATTTCTTACAAAAACCTTTTACTCCCAAAGAATTACGAGAAGTAGTTTACAATGTCCTTGAACGAGAGACTATTAGTAAAAAACAAGAATCTGAATTCGATCGAGCCTTTGGAATAGCTAAAGATAACGCTAGCAAACGTCAATTCGATCGCGCTGTTGTCTCAATCAAACAAGCTATTGGTTGCGATCCTTCTCGTCCAGAAGCTTTTGTCTTACTAGGAAAGTTACAAGAAACTTTAGGCGAAACCAAAGAAGCCATTAAAAACTATCGCGTGGCGATCGATCTCGATCCTACCTATCAACCAGCCCAAGATAATCTCGATCGCGCTACTAGAAATTCTACCAATGCTAGACCAAGTTTTTAAGAGAAATAGTCATCAGGAACAAAAATTCTAGTTGCTTCATGGATACTAAGACGATCTGCTAGCTTTACGGACTTTCTGGGACCCCAAAAAACTTCTGGTGGATTTTCCTTGATTGATGCCAAATAATCTTTAAGGAAACTGCCATCAAAACTAAAAATACCATTGCTCTCTGCAACAGCGTGTTTATTATCATTAATTACAGATAAATCAGGGCTATTTAATTCCTTTTTTAAATGAAGTCCTAGTCTAATTGCTTCTGCTTCATAACTATCGATATAACTTAATCCATCGTATCTTTCTAGCAAAGCAATTATTTTAACCCATCGATAATCTAAACTATATACTGCCCTAGCAGTAGCAACATCAAATGACGTGGGCAACCAATCAAATTGAGAAATCAACAAGGTTAGAAATTCTTGTTGTTTTTGTTCGCTAAAAGAATAATAGTTAGTATTAGCTAATTCTGAAAACTTTTCTATTTCTGCTTCAGCTTTGAGATCTTCAAAATCAAGATAGCATTCCCAATAATTAAAAATTTCTTCTAGAGAAAAATACTTTAGAGCTAATTGGTAATCAATTCTTTCAAAACCTGCATCAGTAATAATTCTTTCCTCTTTTTTGGATGGGCAACCGTGAATAGTTAATTGATGGGGAAACTTCGACTTTTTAGGTTTTTTCATTGATAATTGCTAAATCTTAAATGGATATATATCTTTGTGCTGATTTATTACTGATGTTCTCCTGCTAAATTTGGGGAAATACAACTTTAGGCATACTTTTTTTCTTCAGTAGTTTATATATTTATTAATGGCACAGTCTCAATATATAGTAGTAGTAGGTTGTGGGCGTTTGGGTTCTATTCTTGCCTGTCGTCTTAGCAGTCAGGGTAATAGCGTAGTTGTTATCGATCCTTACGAATCTTCTTTTAATAATCTTAATAGTGAATTTAGTGGATTCCAAATTGTCGGTGATGCTTCAGAATTAGCAGTTTTGCGGAGTGCAAAAGCAGATAAAGCAGATTGTTTATTAGCCGTTACCGACAAAGACAATGTTAATTTAATGGTGGCACAGATAGCTAAGAATATCTTCCAAATACCTACTGTCTTGGCGCGAGTATTCGATCCTGCCAGAGAAAAAATTTATCGGGATTTTGGTATTGCAACCATTAGTCCAACGCAACTATCTGCCGACGCTTTCATCACTAATCTTTCTAGTTAGTTGCACAACTCAAATAGGATTGCTGTAAGTCTTTAATCTTCAGTTATTAACAACGAAAGACAAAAGACAAAAGACTAAGGACAAATAATAAATGAGAGTTATATTAATTGGTAGTGGCAAATTAGCCTACTTCTTATCTAAACAATTTGCTAGTAAAGGATATCATTTAACAGTTATTGATTCTGATAATGAAGAAGCGATCGCTTTTTCACGAAATCTAAAAGCAATAGTTATTCATGGTGAAGGAAGTAATCCGAATATTCTAGCTCAAGCAGGAGCATATCAGGCTGATGTGGTCTTAGCTTTAACTATTAATGATGAAGATAATCTCATTGCTTGTCAAATTGCCCAAAAAGAATATGGTGTACCCCGTACTGTCGCTTTAGTTAACGATCCTGAAAATCGCCCCATCTTTGAAAAATTGGGGATTAGCGTTGCTTTTTCTGCTACTGAAATCATTGCTAATCTCATCGAACAACAAACCAGTTCAGACGAAATTAAAAACCTCTTACCTGTAGCAGAAGGCAAGATTAATGTTACCGAAATCGCTTTATCTGAATCCGCTTCTATTGCAGGGAAAACTATCGACGATTTACAACTTCCTACAGGAACTTTAATTGCATCTATTTTACGCCAAGGAGATGTAATTGTACCAGGAGGAGACACGATTTTACAAACAAACGATCGATTGATCCTGATCGCTCAACCTGAATATTATGGGCAATTGTTGCGGTTATTGGGAGCAGAGTAAAACATTTAACATTTAACATTTATCAATTAACAAAAATGTTGTTAACAAAGAATAAATCTAATCGTTATACTAGTTTTCTGCGGGAGCGTTATCGAGCTATTGTCGGTTATACAGGATTAATCTGTGCGATCGCGGGATTGGTAATTCTCTCACCTTTACTTGCCTTATTTTTCTATCCTGAAGAGTTATCCTTAGCTTGGGCTTTCGCTATTCCAGGGATAGCTTTAGTTATTATCGGCTTGATTCTCTGGCGATCGCTAACTCCGAAAAGAAATGTCAGTTTATCTCTACAAGAAGGGGCAATAATTGTTGTTTTAACTTGGTTACTAGCGATTATCGTGGGAACATTCCCCTTCATAACCCTAGAAGGGTTGAATTTTACTCAGGCAATGTTTGAATCTACCAGTGGGTGGACAACTACAGGGTTATCAGTAGTAGATGTGGAACAGGCTTCTAAACTGATTTTACTCTACCGTAGTAATATAGAATTGGCTGGTGGTGCGGGTTTAGCGATTATTACTTTAAGCGCGATCGCGGGACCTATTGGTGCGGGTTTAACTTCAGCAGAAGGAAGAAGTGAACAACTAGCCCCTAACGTCAGGCGATCGGCTAAGTTAGTATTAGGCATTTATTCTGGTTATTGTGTAGTCGGCATCATCGCCCTTGTAATTGCAGGTATGGGTTGGTTTGATGCTATCAATCATGCCTTTGCTGCTTTGTCTACAGGAGGGTTTTCCACTCGTAGTGATTCTATCGGTTATTGGGATTCTCCCAGGGTAGAAGCAGTAACAATTGTGTTGATGCTTTTGGGTACGCTCAATTTTGTGACTGGTTATTTTTTAATCCGAGGTAAGTTTAAAGCTGTTGTGCGTAACGGAGAAGTGAGACTCCAAGCTGTAATTATTCCTCTATGTATTCTGATTATTTTATTTGGGGTTGGTATAGGGTTATATCCCACTTTGGGTAAATCAATTCGTGTCGCTATCTTTGAAGTTATTACCGCCTTATCTACTACTGGTTTTTCTACTGTTGGTTATAGTGACTGGAACAGTTTAGGCTGGACGATTATGATTATTTTGATGCTGATTGGTGGTGGTACAGGGGCAACTGCGGGGGGAATTAAACAGTTTCGCATCTATGCATTGTATCGGGCGTTAGTGTGGGAAATCAAAAGTATGTTATTACCAGATAACGCAGTTACAGAGGCAGACTACTGGCAGGGCGATCGTCGTAAATTTTTAAGCGATAATCAAATTAAGACTATTGCCTTATTTGTCTTCCTGTATCTAATACTTTTTACCGTTGGCGTAATTATTACTGCTGCTTATGGCTATTCCTTACCTGAAAGTCTATTTGAATATGCCAGCACTTTGAGTACAGTTGGTTTATCTATCGGCGTAACCTCTCCTGATGCACCAACGGGATTATTATGGACACAAATTATTGGGATGTTTTTAGGGCGTTTGGAATTTTTTACTATCTTTATTGGTCTTATCCGTCTTTGTCAGGATGTCTTTCCTGTTGTTTTTGGGAAAAAGTAGTTAGTTAATTTATTATCTAGAATCTTACGATCCAGCTTTAGTACGCAGTGCCATTCCCTGTTATTTTGTCTCCCGTCTTGCCAGTCAATATGTCAAGGTAGTTCTGAGCGAATTATCCAGAACAATGCAATAATTTCAGACATATTTCATTTGTGGGGCTGCTGGATATGGGATCCAATCAGTGCTTAGGATTTCACAGAACCGGCAAGAATTCCCCGCACAAAATAGCGTTGCAGTCCAAAAAATACCATTAAGGGAATAATCATGGTGATAAATGCGCCAGCAGTTAGTAAATGCCAATCCTGACCACGGGAGCCGACTAGATTACTCAGTTGAATCGTTACAGGGGAAACATCAGGGGTTCCGCCGAGATAGATCAGAGCCACTAGTAAATCATTCCAAACCCAGAGAAATTGAAATACGGCAAAAGATGCGATCGCTGGCATGGAGAGGGGAACGATTAATCTGGTGAAAATTTTGAGGTGGGATGCACCATCCACTTCGGCTGCTTCGATCAGGTCCCTGGGTAATGCTCCTATATAGTTGCGTAATAAGTAAATACCGAGAGGCAAGCCATAGCCCGTATGGGCCAACC
>JASJDI010000055.1 GCA_030065155.1 Xenococcaceae cyanobacterium MO_188.B29 | reverse complement strand
CAAATCACTGCGATATGATTGATTCATGACTCTCGTTTCCTGTCTTTTTAAGCTATTGACAGATTTAATTTAGCGAGAGTTTTTCTTTTTGCTGTTCGCGATCGCAATTATTTAGACTTTTCAGACATCCTCTAAGCTCAAAAGGCTCCGAAACCCTGATCCTATCTATCCTAAACTTTTATTCAGCAAGCTCTAGATAAAACCATTAAAATCAATAGAGACCTTCCATGGAAGGTCTCTACCTATTCATCAATAAACTATTTATCTGTAAGGGCAATTAACCGCCGTGACAAATTCCTTTAACTGCTAACTACAGTTTGCTTATTTTCTGATTCTTGCAGGGCAGCATAGAGACGATTTAATGCTTTGATGTAAGCACGAGCAGAGGCAACAATAATATCAGTATTGGCTGCACGACCAGAATAAACTTTATCGTTATGGCGCAGACGAATAGTTACTTCCCCAATAGCGTCAATCCCTTCGGTGACAGATTGCACAGAAAATTCAATTAATTGATTAGGTACATTGACCACGCGATTAATTGCCTTATAAACTGCATCTACAGGACCTGTACCGATTGCTGCATCAGTTAATTCTTTCCCTTCAGGATTACGAATACTTACTGTTGCTGTGGGACTAGAATTATCACCACAAGAGACTTGTACCAATTCTAAACGGAATAGTTCAGGGGGTTGACGAATTTCATCATTAACAATTGCTTCAATATCCCAGTCACTAATTTCTTTTTTCTTATCAGCAACATCTTTAAAGCGTACAAAAGCTTTATTGAGATCGGCGTCAGACAACTCAAATCCCAATTCTTTCAAGCGGGTGCGGAAAGCATTACGACCAGAATGTTTGCCCAAAATAATTTGATTATCAGTTAACCCGATCGATTGGGCATCCATAATTTCGTAGGTAAGCTTATTTTTTAAGACTCCATCTTGGTGAATTCCCGATTCATGAGCAAAAGCATTGCTACCTACAATTGCCTTATTAGGCTGTACCATAACCCCTGTAAGGTTAGAAACCAAACGGGAAGTTTTATAGATTTGTTTAGTATCTATATTCGTCAAGGACTCCGTTGATTCTGCTGGTCTACCTAAAAAGGGATTAAAATACTGACGACGAACATGAAGTGCCATGACCAATTCTTCTAAGGCTGCATTACCAGCCCTTTCGCCAATACCATTAATAGTACACTCTAACTGTCTTGCCCCATTTTTAACCGCTTCTAAGAAGTTGGCTACGGCTAATCCCAAATCATTATGACCATGAACAGAAATAATGGCTTTGTCTATATTGGGTACGTTTTCTTTAATCCCCTTAATTAATGCCCCAAATTCACTAGGAGTTGTATAACCAACAGTATCAGGAATATTAATCGTAGTTGCCCCAGCAGCGATCGCTGCTTCTAAGACTTGATACAAATATTCTGAATCAGTCCTTACTGCGTCCATGGGGGAAAACTCTACATCTTCCATAAACGATTTAGCATAAGCAACCATTTCTTGAGCGATCGCTAATACTTCAGCACGAGATTTCTTTAATTGATATTTTAAGTGAATATCTGAGGTAGAAATAAAAGTATGAATTCTGGCTTTAGCTGCTGGTTTAAGAGCTTCTGCTGCACTTTTGATATCCGCTTTGATTGCTCTTGCCAAACTACAGATAACTGGCCCGTCTTCTGTACCTACGGTTTGAGCAACTTTCTGTACTGCTTCAAAATCTCCAGGACTCGCAAATGCAAAACCTGCCTCAATTACATCAACTCCTAATCTAGCTAGGGAACGAGCAATTTCTAGTTTTTCTTCCACATTTAGAGTTGCTCCCGGGGACTGCTCTCCATCCCTAAGAGTAGTGTCAAAAATAATGATGCGGTCTTGTGACGTGTCCATAACTCAATCTATACTTTTGCAGGGAAAATTATTATTTATTGAAAATTATACGCTATTCTAATTTCTATCTTTGCCCAGATAAAACTTATTAAAAATCACTTTTTTCAATAACAGGGCGAATATCATTTAAATCTATATATCTATCTGTAGCATTTCTTAATTCTCTAGCGATCATTCCTTCAGTAGAGACTACAGTAATATGAGTATTTTTAGAACGCAATAATTCAATTGCTCTTTCAAAATCACCATCTCCACTAAACAAAATAACTCGATCGTATTGGTCGACTGTATTAAACATATCAACTACAATTTCTATATCTAGATTGGCTTTTTGGGAGTAACGACCAGAGTTATCATCATAGTATTCTTTAAGGATTTTTGTTCTTACTGTATAACCTAAACTTATTAATGCATCTCTAAATCCTCTTTGATCTTGAGCATCTTTTAATCCTGTGTACCAAAAGGCATTAACTAAGCTAACAGTAGGGTCTTTAGTAAAAAATTCTAATACTCTTCTAGGATCGAAAAACCAGCCATTTTTTTGCTGTGCATAAAACATATTGTTACCGTCTACAAAGATAGATAGACGGTCTCTAACACACATATTAGGACAATCCATATAAAATAATACCTAAGTATTTCTAAAATATATAAATAGTAAATTTAATAGTATAAACAACCATTATAGCAGCTTATACTAAGCATAATTCGCTCAAGAGATTAAGTAAAATTGATGATGCCAATTTTAAAAAATAGACAAGGTAAAATTTAAGTTAAATATATTTTAGATATATTATTTATAGTTTAAGCTTAAAACACAAAAAAAAAAGTAAGGTATATAATTATCTATCCTTACTTAAATTATTAATTTAATCAGTTGATTGTCAGTGATATTACTACTGTATCTGGATTGTACCTAGCTTAGCTTGCACTTTTTCCACTACATTATCAGGTAAAGGAATATATCCTAATTCTTCAGCGAAAGCTTGTCCATCAGTCAATGACCAGTTAATTACGTTCTTAAAAGCATCAAGCTTATCAGCATCATCATAGTTTCCGTAAGCCAAGATCCAGGTATAAGAAACAATGGGATAAGAATCCTCTCCTTCTGGGTCGGTAACAAAGGCTCTTAGGTTTTCTGGTAAAGTTACTGCTCCTAAAGCACTAGAAGCAGACTCGCTAGAAGGAGCTATGTAGTTTCCTGATTGATTTTCTAAACTAGCAACAGAAATGCCTTGCTGTTTAGCATAACCGTACTCAATATAGCCAATAGAACCTTCTGTTTGCTGAATTTGAGCAGTGATACCCTCGTTTCCTTTTGCCCCAACACCAGTAGGCCATTCTACAGTTTTACCACTACCAACTTTTTGCTCCCATTCAGAACTAACAGCACTTAAATGGTTAGTAAATACTCCAGTTGTGCCACTACCATCAGAACGATGAACTACAGTAATTTCTCGATCGGGTAATTCAACACCAGAATTAATTTCAGCGATCGCTGGATCGTTCCATTTAGTAATTTTACCCAACAGAATATCTACATAAACTTGGCGAGAAAGCTTTAACTCTTCTACTCCAGGTAGATTGTAAGCAAGTACTATACTTCCTGCCGTCATAGGCAGCAATACTACACCTCGATCGACCGCAGTTATTTCTTCATCTTTCATCGCTACATCGCTGGCACCAAAGTCGACAGTCTGTTGAGTAAACTGTTCTACTCCTGCTCCACTACCTACCGATTGATAAGTAACCTGTATACCAGGATTTTGTTTATTGTACTCAGAAAACCATCGCTGGTACAGGGGAGCAGGAAAACTAGCACCTGCACCAGTTAAGGATACTGATTGGCTACTTCCTGTTGCGCCTCCTTCTGTAGAAGCAGTATCAGAGCCACCACAAGAAGCAATGCTTAAAGTCAAAGCTAGCATTGGAACTAACCAGACTTTTTTCTTAGCAGAGATTATAGAATTCATATGTAACGCTAAATAGTCTTAAATAATGTAGATTCAATCACCTAAATTGCATGTGAGGGCAAGTACTCAAATTCTAAACTATCTTACCCGAGTTACTTAGAGATTATGAGTAGGTAAAGGTTTGGTAATCATAAGTTTAAGCTTTTAACTTTTGTCTACCCATAGGAATACAAACTTCTGTTTAATACCATGCTCAACACAAATCCTCCCTAACCCGAGTTAAGGAGGATTTTTTGATACGTTTATTTAACAGTAGCTAGACAACTAAGTTAAGACTAGAATTTAAAAGTAGTACGAAGTACACCTACCCAAACTGAGTCTTCATCTTCGCCATCGGGATTCAAGACAACATAAGCTCCTGGAGTAATAGCAATATTATCGTTGATGGGGAACTTGTACAAAGCTTCGATTAAGTAAGAAGTTTCGTCATCTTCTTGTACTCCGCCTTCTCCATCAGTAAGCTTAGGAAGCTGACCACCACCAACGGCTAAAACAGAACCTTCTCTGACCAAATCAAGGAGAGAAACAGTTGCACCCCAACTCCAAATGTCAGCTTCAAGATCATCATCTTCGGGTGAACTAGCATCAATATAACCACCAAACGCACTGATAACAAATCTGTCGCCAAGGGCATAATCAGCACCTACCCCGAAACGGTTGGCAGTAGTAGCAAGTCCTACCCCATTTTCATCAATAAAAGGAGTTTGGGCGAAGCTACTAATAGTACCACCAGTGAGGTTAGGATTACCTACAATATCAATTTCCCCGTCATTGATTTCTATCTCCCCTCCTGTCTGGTAACTACGAACGTAGGTAGCAGATAAATTCAACCTATCCTCCAAAAGACTAACAGCCAATTGCCCACCTGCGCTGTAGGAACCATTAAATAGACCTTCGCCTTCTTCAGGAGAAGAAGCATCTTCGGCGAGATAAAGAGCATTAATACCAATTGTGTCAGTTAACTCAAACTTAACCCCAGCACCAGCACCTTCAGGACCACGGAATACTAGAGGATTACGACGATTAAAGCGAGATAATGCACCACCACCACTAGATTCTAAAACTGGGTTATTTACTTCAAAAATATCGTCTAAGTCTAGACCAGTAGGACCAACAAAAGCAGTAATTTTGTCACCCACAGGGAAGCGATACCACAAGTCAGTAACTTCGATGTCGTTATCATTGTTAGTATCGAAACCAAGACGAGTAGAGTCAGTACCAGTTACACCCTCATTAAAACGAGTTATATTACCAGCTTCTAAGCGAGTACGTAATCTGTCCCTACCAGTAAAACTAGTATCAAAGTTTAAACGAACACGACTACTGAAAGTTGTTTGGGTGTCATCGTCACCTTCACCACCAAAACTGTCAGCAACTGCAAAAATAGCTTCTCCGTTTAGTTTGGTAGTAGTAGAAAACTGATGATCTTCTAAGAAAGCAGTACGGCTTTCTAGGTTGTCTACTCTGCCACTGAGGGTAGCTAGTTCTGCTTCAAATTCTTGAACTAGACGATTGAGAGTATCCAAGTCTTCTCTGACGATCGCCTCAGAAGAAGCAATTAAACGCTCAATTTGATTCAAACAAGCATTTAGACCAGCAGCAAACTCATAACGGGATAAGGGTCTGCTTCCTCTGTAAGTTTGGTTGGGATAACCAACGATACAACCGTAACGGTCTACTAAAGAGCGTAAAGCTTCGTAAGCCCAATCTGTAGGATATACGTCTCTTAGTTGGTTAACATTAGTTACCTGAGATAAAGACTCAGTTTGAGTTTGATTGCTGCCAGCATTGTTATAGCTATCAATTTGGTTTAATACACCATCTACTGATTTACCAGCTTCTGCTGCTGGTGTAGCCTGAGCCAAAGCACTATTAGCTGCTAATAGAGATGCTCCGATAACTACTGGAGTAGCTTTAATTGCACGCCAAAATAATTTAGACATAATTTAGTTCTTGTCCTCACACCTTAATTACTAACTAGATTTAGAAATCACTAGTCTTTAAAAGTTACCTTTATGGACTATAGATCCCTGAGAGTTAGTGTCAATACCTAACACATATATTGTAATGTTTATTCAGAGAAATTATCTACCTCCAAAGATTGATATTCCTTATCATTTGGATATTGATACTTTAGATATTGAGTTAACCCATCCTTTCAGATCTAATTGTGGTATCGACGGAAAGTTAGGAGATTCCTCCATCATCAAATACATGAAGATTGCCAGTGATTAGACTTAATTTAGTTAGCTAATCTTAAGTACAATCTTAGAAGAAAACTGTAAAGTCTAGGTAAACAATGGATTAAAAAAAGTCAATAACCCTCGTAGCTGATATATAAGTAAAAGTTAACTTCGTTGACCAGTAACTATATAGGAAACTCTTTGGGCAATGTTAGTGGCATGATCTGCCATTCTTTCTAAGTAACGAATTGTTAAACCAAGTAATAGTAGTGGTTCAACTACTCCTGGAATATTATTTTGGTTAGCTAAAATTTGATAGAGATGATCGTAAGCTTCATCTACAGTATCGTCTAATTTTTTAACTTTTTCCCCTGCACTGCGGTCTAAATCTGCTAAGGCAACTAAGCTGGTTGCTAACATTAGCTGAGCGTGTTCTGACATAGCCTCTATCTGATCGAAGCAATCATGAGGTTGATATTTGACTAATTTAACTGCTATTTCGGTTAAATCTTGAGCATAGTCCCCAATACGTTCTAAATCTCGTACTAATTGCATAAAAGCACTTAATAAGCGTAGATCTTGAGCTACAGGAGCTTGAAGGGTCATAAGTGTCGCACAATCTCTTTCTATCTGACGATAATATCGATCGATCCGCTTATCTAAGGGTATAATCTGTTGGGCAGCATCTAAATTATGTTCAAACAAACATTGATGGCTCATTCTAAATGACTCTTCTACTAAAGTTCCCATCCGCAAAACGTCTTGCTGTACTCGTAAGAGAGAACGTTCAAAGTGAGTTCGATCGGAATCGTTAGCTGGAGAAGATAAAGTCACTTTCTAAAAACAACGGGATTTAAGATAGTAGATTTTTATATTTGCTTAATTCTATTAATAGCAATAAAAGTTTAAGATTACGTGAGGGTTTGTATTAGGTTTAACTAAATACTCATTTTTTTTAATTTTTTTAGTCACCGTTACACCGCCGTGAAAGCGGTGCGACCCCGCGGAGGAAACCTCCGCAAGGGAACGCGCACCAAGAGAGGACGGTGCCTGCGATGACCGGCGTTCCCCAGTCAAATAACTTTTAATTTTAATTTCTATTGTCAATTGTTAACTTTTCTCTCAAAGGAAGACGGATTTTTAGCCAAGCTCCCTTTGTTTGGGGATGATTATTGGCCTCAATGAAACCTTGATGAGCTTCAATAATTTGTTTGGCGATCGCTAACCCTAAACCACTACCCCTAGAAGAAGATGTTTTTCCTGTCTGTCCTTGCCTGGTTCTTGATTTATCTCCTCGATATAATCGATCGAATACGTAAGGTAAATCAGCAGGAGCGAATCCACTTCCTGAATCGATAATATCGATCTCTATGGTAGCGTCTTCTTTAGCAGAAGTGTTGTTCTTATTTACAAGCTTGACTTCTAATAAAATTTGTTCCCCTACAGGGCTATGTTTGATACAGTTATCTAATAAATTCAAAAATACCTGAATTAGACGGGAGCGATCCGCTTCCATATTTATTTTATCTACACCAGAATAAACTAGAGTAACTTCTTGTTTCTTGGCAATAGGTTGAAGAGTATGCCAAACAGAAAAAATGAGCGAGCGCAATTCCACCACAGCATAATTGAGGGATTGATAGGGATCTGCTTGTAATTGTGCTAAATCTAGCCAATCCTGTACCAAGTCAATTAGACGATTGACTTCTTGTAACATTTGCTCTACCCAGCGAAGCTCAGGATTATTGAGTCTTTTGATTAAATTTTCAGCTACTAGAGCAATAGAAGTCAAAGGAGTTCTCAATTCGTGAGTAAGGTCAGAAAAAGCTTCCTCACGAGATTTAGAAAGCTCTACCAAAGCTTGGCAATCGAGTAAGAAAACCCCTACTTGTTTCTCTGGCAAAGGAAAACCATATCCTTGCAAAGCTAAGGACTCTATTTTTTTAGCAATGTTAACTGATGACTCTTGTTGTGAAGTAGATGCATAGTGAGTGTAATAAAAAGTCCATTCTTGTACCTGTTTTTGTTGCGACTGGCGAGTTTTTTCAATTAAGCAGTCTAATTCATAGGAGCGAACCAACTCTAAGAGTAAGCGTACTTGTTCTGGTTGCCAGCGATCGATACTCAAGAGCTTCCTTGCCTTCTGATTGCACCAAAGCAAGCGATTTTCTTCATCTATTCGCAAAAATCCAATCGGTGCTTGCTCAACTAATTGTTGCCAAGTTTGTATTTGTTGCTCCAGGTTTCGTTTTTGTTGATAAACGTAAGTTAGTTCTCTTCTCATTAGAGATATAGGTGGCAGAGAAGATACCCAATCACCGCGAGGAGAAAAAGATTTCAAAACTAGTCGTAGTTGGTGTTTAAACTGTTGTCTTTTCCAGTAATAAAAACCAAGACCAACAATTAAGCCTAAGGCAAAATCAACAGCAGCCATTAGATAAGATCGCTTTGCTTCAGTTTAAAATGTGATAGGGACAAGATCGCCTTGTCCCTCCTAATGGCTAATATAGCGATAGTTTACCCAAAACGATAGCCAAAACCACGAACTGTAATTAAATATTGAGGTTGACTGGGGTCTTCTTCTAATTTTTCTCGTAGCCAACGAATATGCACATCTACAGTTTTGGTATCGCCTAGGAAATCAGGGCCCCAAACTTGTTCGATTAATTGTTCTCGTGACCACACTCGGCGAGGGTAACTCATAAATAATTCTAATAATCGAAATTCTTTGGGAGATAAATTTACTTCTTCTCCACGAACTATAACTCGGCACTCTTGAGGATACAAACTAATATCACGAAATTTTTGGACAGAAGTATGAGATAAGCTGCTATAGCGTTGACGGCGAAGCAAAGCACGACAACGAGCTATTAATTCTCGCATACTAAAAGGCTTAGTGAGATAATCGTCTGCTCCTACTTCTAAACCCAGAACTCGATCGGTTTCACTAGCTTTAGCACTAATAGTCAGGATAGGAGTAATATTGCCTTGATAACGTAATAGACGACAAATATCTAGTCCGTTAATTTCTGGCAACATGAGATCTAAAATGATTAGATCTGGAGTATATTCGCTACTAGCCCCCTCCGCACTTTGTAAAAGATTTAGGGCGGATCTTCCGTCAATAGCGGTATGAACCTCGTAACCTTCTTCTTCTAAAGCAACCACAATCATATCTCGAATTAAATCTTCATCTTCTACTAGCAGGAGACGATTTTTAGGAGTTAATTTAGCTTCAGAAGAAGCTTGGGGAATTTCGAGCGATAGCATAAAAGAATTGATATTGTTGTCTATAAGGATAGATATACACTAAAACCGTTCTTTCATGTTGTTCATCTGTTGAACAAAAATGTCTTTTTATAATAAGAAAAGCTTAAGTATTCTCGCAATCCATATTAGTCTTGCCGTATTACAAGCCTGCGTAACGCTCTTCTTGCCAAGGCTCTCCTCTTCGATGATAACCATTGCGTTCCCAAAAACCCAATTTTTCTAAGGATAGAAATTCAATACCCTCGATCCACTTAGCACTTTTCCAAGCATAGAGGTGAGGAACTACTAAGCGCATGGGTCCTCCATGATCTGCAGGTAAGGGTTTATTATCTAGAGTATGAGCAAAAAAATTGTCTGCTTTTAAAAAATCTTCTAGAGATAAGTTGGTTGTATAGCCTCCATAGCTATGTTGCATAATGTGAGTGCAAGAGGGATCGAGTTCAACCAACTCCATAAAATCAGTTACCTTAATTCCTCTCCAGGAAACATCCAACTTTGACCAACGAGTAACACAGTGAAAATCAGCAATAAAATCGTGTTGCGGTAGGCTCATAAAATCTGACCAAGTAAAAGTTTTTTCTTGAGCTAAACCCCAAACGCGAAACTGCCATTCTTCCGTGTTAATTTCTGGTGTATCCCCATAGGTAAGTACGGGAAATCCCTTGGCTAAATATTGACCAGGAGGAACTCGATCGTTATTTTCTGGTGTTGGTTTTGCAAAAAACTTACCTGCCATGTTCTTAGCTTAGTGTAGTACAGTGTTAACTCATCTATATACTTATCTTTAATGAACTTAAAGCCAAACAAGACTCATTATAACTAAGGGGAGTTAAGAAACCACCCCTATTGATGACTAAACAAGACGAGGTTACTCATCTTCATCTTCATCTTCGTCAGTAGGATAAACAAAACTATTAGAGCGTCCAGTTAAAACAGATTTACCTAAAGAAAGTGCCTTTTCCGCTTCTTTAGCTGCTTTACGTTTCCAAGTTGCTTTACGATGATCGCGTTTTGATTTTGATGTTTTCTTCTTAGGAACTGCCATGATTTACTAATAATATTTAGACAACCTTTTTATTGTAATTCCTCAAGTTGAAAAATTACAGAGTATTCATCGGAAAGATCATTGATTCGGGAATTGGTTGGAGGAGATAGGATTGTTCTAAAAATTTATAAGAAACTATTTCTCGAAAAGTTTTGAAGTCATCTTGCCAAGAGTGAATTGCTTGAGCTAGGTGATTAATTGTTTGTTGTTGGTTATTGGCAACTACATTATAGTTAAAATTGCCAGCAAACAAGACTGCAAACAGGGGATTTTGTTGAGGAGCTTGTAACGTAGCTTGACTAATACTAATACTAAGCTGACATTTTTCTAGCTGATAAAGAAGATTAATATTAGCTTGGATTAACCCTCGACCTATATCTTGCCAAGAACCTTGATTAAGTAGGCTTTGAGTAAAATAGTATCTGATTGCTGCGGGATTATCAGGAATAGGAACTACTATTTTGGGATTTAGACTAAATCCTTGGTATTCTGCATGGGGAAGTTTTTCTACATACTGTCTGGCTATCGGCGCGATCGATAATTCTTGCAAAGTTTTGTTGTTTAAGGACTCACTCAGACTGAGAGTCCCAGGTTGAGCAGTAATACTTACACCATTTTGAAAATTTAACTGAGCAAGATTAGGATTAAGTATTGGTTGTTGTGCTAATTGCCAGTTTTGGGGAACAATACCACTAAATTTAAGGAAATCTTGACTCATCATAGTAGGAGTCAGATTTTTAGCTGTAATAATAATTGCTAGTTCTTCTATAAATTTAATTGATGGAGTCGAGCCTCCTCCTGATGGTAAATCTGATAGTTGCATCTTGGTAAATAATACCTGAATCTTAGGGTTATATCTATAAGTTTTCCCAAAACAAAATGAAATTTGCGAATATGTAGAAAAATAAATCTAGGAGATTAATCTAGAATTTACCAAAAATCTTCAATTTATAGAAAGGGAAGTCTCCCAGCCTCGATCTCAAAATAGCTGAGAGACTGCTTGTTTTAGGTCGAAACTACTACTGAGGCAGTAGATCTTCTTCTTCTTCTCGATGGCTTAATTGTTGTTGGGGGTTTTTCTGTTTTTTGCAACAAGAAGACAACAAGAGGATTGCTTTGCAGTTCTCGCTTGACTAATCTACGGAGGCTAGCTTCAATTTCTAGTTGAATTTCTGTCCAATTAACTTCTAATTCTCCATCATTATTATTACTAAAATCAGACCAGCGATCGCTCAAAGTATTCTCAATATTTCTAACTATTAACTGTTTTACAAGGGTAGTTTCTACTTTAGTTACTACTCCTCGTAAATGAATTTCTGGTTGAGCCATCAATTTACCTGACCAATCAATAGCAGCAGCCACAGTAATCACCCCATCTTCTGCTAGTTGTTGCCTTTCTTGCATAACAGTATGGTGAACTATTCCTGCTCTATCTACTAATTCAATACCAGAAGGTACTTGTCCCCCGATACCAATGCTATTTTCAGTCAATTCAACGATATCACCATTGTTAATAACGACCGTATTTTCTGGAGGAATACCCATACTATGTCCCATTTCTGCGTGTTTGACTAGCATCCGATGTTCTCCGTGGACGGGAACAAAGAATTTGGGTTTAGTCAAAGCGAGCATTAATTTGTGGTCTTCTCTAGAACCATGACCAGAAACATGAATACCATGTTGGCGACCGTAAATTACTTTAGCTCCCTGCATCATCAGGCGATCGATAGTGTTAACTACAGCAATAGTATTACCAGGAATAGGATTAGCTGAGAAAACAATGGTATCTCCTTGTTTGACTCTAATATGCCTGTGTTCTTTTTTGGAGATGCGAGTCATGGCTGCTAATGGCTCTCCTTGAGAACCAGTAGTCAAAATCAAGATTTTTTCGTCTGGTAAACGATTTAGGGATCTAAAGGGTTCAAATAAATCGTCTGGACATTTGATGTAACCTAAATTACGGGCATGAGCAATTACATTCAACATCGATCTTCCGACAACAACTACTTTGCGTTTGTGTTTTTGTGCCAACTGGAGAATCATGTTGACTCGATGTACTGAAGAAGCAAAAGTCGTTACCATCAATCGCCCTTCTGCTTGAGCAAAAACCCGGTCTAAGTTAGGATAAACAGACTGTTCTGAGGGAGTATGTCCTGGTACTTCTGCGTTAGTAGAATCGCTCAATAAACAAAGAACACCTTTTTCTCCATGTTCGGCTAGTTTTTGCAAGTCATAGTGTTCTCCATCTACAGGAGTATGATCGATTTTAAAGTCCCCTGTGTGAATCACTACTCCTAAGGGAGTATGAATAGCCACACTAAAGCTATCAGCGATGGAATGAGTATTGCGAATAAACTCTACTACAAAAAATTTACCAATCCGCACTACATCACGGGGAGCTACACTGTTCAGCTTAGTGTGTTCTAGAACTCCTGCTTCTTCTAACTTATCTCGCAATAAAGCCATAGCTAAACGAGGGCCATGGATTACTGGAATATCAAATTCTTTGAGATGATAAGAGATCCCTCCAATATGATCTTCATGACCATGGGTAACAATCATACCTTTGATTTTGTGACGATTTTCCCTTAAATATGTAACATCGGGTAAGACTATATTAATTCCATGCATTTCATCTGTAGGAAAACCCAAACCAGCATCTAGCAGAATAATTTCGTCTTCGTATTCAAACACACAAGTGTTCTTACCAATTTCATGTAATCCACCTAAGGGAATAATTTTCAGAGATGATTTGCTTCCATTTTTATTCATTATGTTTCCTTGGTTTTAGGTTGTACTTTATGTGAAAAAACTGTTAATTATCAAACAAACTTCAAGCCATTTTTCCTGGTACTCAACCCGAAGTTATCACCTAGTTTAAAAACTTTTTTTGTCAATATCTATCTCAAATATTTTAAACTATAAAAACTCTATTTTAGTTATAAATCCTTGTCTCTTTTTCACAGTTATTGATTCTTATTCTGATGTTCATTAGTCTTTAATGATTGTTTCAGGTTACTTTCTAAGTTGATATTTTTTGATTTAAATGTTCTTAGCTATAACTTACAAATAACCTGAATATACTCACAACATTTATTGATACTAACTTATTTGACCAAATCAATAATATCTATTCTAATCTTTTTTTTAATTTACTCCATCTACTTATTTTTTTATACATTAATTGAGCTTGATTAAGCAATATAAAATTAAAGCAAATCTAATTCTTTTAAAACTTTTTTTAAATCTTCGACTAAGTTCAATTGTAACTCTCCCAGAGGAGACCGCAAACCACCTACATTCCACCCTTGCAAATTCAGTGCTTTCTTAACGGTAATTGGGTTGGTAGTGGCAAATAAAGCTTTAAATAAAGGCAAAAGTTTTATTTGCATTGCTTGAGCAATCTGATTGTTTCCTTGATTGTATGCCGTAATCATTTCTTGCATTTGCTTGCCTACTAGATGGCTAGCAACGCTGACAACTCCGACTCCTCCCACTGTTAACATAGGCAGAGTCAAAACATCTTCTCCTGAATAAATTGCAAAAGATGATGGTGTGAGACTACGAATCTGACAAACTTGCTCTAGATCTCCACTAGCCTCTTTAATAGCGATAATATTATCTATTTCTGCTAGTTTAGCTACTGTTTCTGCTTCTAAGTTACGGCTAGTACGACTAGGTACATTATAAAGCATTATGGGTAGGTCTGAGCAAGCTTTAGCGATCGCACTAAAGTGAGCATACAATCCCGATTGGGGTGGTTTATTGTAGTAGGGAACTACTTGCAAAGAACCATCTAAGCCTAATTTAGCTGCTTTTTGAGTGGCTGAAATTGCCTCTGAGGTCGAATTTGAGCCTGTTCCAGCTATTATCTTCGCTTTATTACCTACTGCTTTTTGTACTACTTGAAATAACTCATACTCTTCTTGCCAGCTTAAGGTCGGTGACTCTCCTGTAGTCCCACAAATTACTAAACCATCATTGCCATTGTCTACCAAGTGAGCAGCTAACTTTTCGGCAACTTGATAATTAACACTGCCATCTGCTGCAAAAGGTGTCACCATAGCAGCTATTACTCTGCCAAAAGGTTCATTCATTAGTTATTAATTATTAGTTATTAGTTACGAAGATGTCTGGAAAGCGATCATATCCACCTATTTCCAGCTATTAAACAACTGCTGCTGGCGAAGCTGTAGGTTTAATCAAGTTTTTTTGCAGCAACAATTCAGCAATTTGGACTGCATTTAAAGCTGCGCCCTTGCGAATTTGATCCCCACATAACCATAACTCTAAGCTGCAAGGATGGGAAAGGTCTTGACGAATACGACCTACTAATACTTCATCTTTGTTAGTAGCGTCTACAGGCATGGGGAAATAATTGGCTTGCCAATCTTCTACTAATTTTACTCCATCAGCAGTAGTGAGCAGTTCTCTGGCTTGCTCCACAGCAAAGGGTTGCTCGAATTCCAAATTAACGGCTTCAGAGTGCGCTCGTAATACTGGTACCCGCACACAAGTCGCGCTAATTCTCAATTCTGGTGCAGCAAATATTTTGCGGGTTTCGTTCACCATTTTCATCTCTTCCTCACAATACCCTTGGGAGTTAAGGGGTGAATTATGGGGAAACAAGTTGAAAGCTAAAGGATAAGGGAATATTTCAGCAGTTGGGGTTTGCCCGTTCAAAATAGCTTGAGCTTGAGTTTTTACCTCTTCCATAGCTCTTGCCCCTGCTCCAGAAGCAGATTGATAGGTAGATACTATTATACGCTTGATTGGTTGTAGCTTATGAAGGGGATAAACTGCCATGCCCATTAAAATTGTAGTGCAGTTAGGATTAGCAATAATTCCTTGATGTTTAGCTGCTGCCTCTGGATTAATTTCGGGAACTATGAGGGGAACATCAGAGTGCATCCGAAAAGCACTAGAATTATCAATAACTACTGCCCCTGCTGCCACAGCTTTGCTTGCCCAAGCTTTAGAAGTAGCCCCCCCTGCAGAAGCCAAAACTAAGTCTACTCCGTTAAAAGATTTTTCTTCTACTGATTCTACCGTTAATTTTTCTCCACCAAAGTGAATCTTACTACCCGCAGAACGAGGAGAAGCTAACAGTTTGAGATTCCTAATCGGAAAATTTCGTTCTGCCAATAACTTGAGTAGTTCTTGCCCTACAGCCCCTGTTGCTCCTAAGATGGCGACATTGATTTTAGTTGACAAAGATTTTAACCTCCCATACTCAATAATAAGAATTTAGTTCACATGTTTTAACTTATATCTTTTTTAATATCTGACCAAGGATAATGATGATTTTATCTAAAGATAACTAATAAGTAATAAATTAATATTTGTTAATAGTAGCAGATAGTTTGAATGGTATACATTTTTATTTTACAGTCTGCAACAGTCCCTCTAGCGAGATTACTCCATCTTTAATGAAGCAGAAGGATAACAATAAAAAGAAAAAATAAAAAAATACCGAGAGAATTTAATAAATATATTGTTATTTTATGTTTGGATAAAATAATTAATGGGCTAGGGTAGTTTAAAGTAAGCGAGTATTCAGCTAGAATCAGAGATCGTTAGCAGGGATATTCACCCCAAAAAGCTAACATAATAAAAGCTAAAAGCTTCAGCAACATAACGATTAAACCAAACTAGTCAAAATCATAGAACTATAAGATGAAAGTTACCCAGGAAAAACTTCCTGATAGCCAAATAGGCTTAGAAATAGAAATTTCTAGTGAAACTTCCCAAAAAACCTACGAAAAAGTAGTACAAAACCTAACCCGCTCAACTAATATTCCTGGGTTTCGTAAAGGTAAAGTGCCAAGACAAGTATTACTGCAACGTTTAGGTAGTCAGAGAATTAAGGCAGCAGCTTTAGAAGAAATAATTCAAGCCAGCTTAAAAGAAGCAATTGACCAAGAATCGATCGAGTCTTTAGGAAATTATCAACTTCGTTCTAATTTTGATGAATTAGTTCAACAATACAAACCAGGAGAAACCCTGACTTTTTCCGCAGCAATAGATGTTCCTCCTTCAGCCGAATTGGGAGAATATCAGAATCTGAAGGTTAAAGCCGAAGAATCTGTCTATGACCCGCAGCAGGTAGAAGATTTTTTGGAACAGCGTCGCGCTGAGCAAGCGGATTTAATTCCTGTAGAAGAGCGTTCTGCCGAAATGGGAGATGTGGCAATTATTGATTTTTCTGGCAAGCTAACCGCAGAAGGAGAAGAAGGACAAGAAATTGAAGGTGGTAGTGCCACTAACTTCCAAGTAGAAATAGCTGAAGGTAAGTTAATTCCAGGCATGGTGGAAGGAGTAGTGGGGATGAAGCCAGAAGAGACAAAAGAAGTCTCGGTAACATTCCCCGAAGACTATGCCAAAGAAGATTTAGCTGGCAAACCAGCCGTTTTTAGTATCACCCTCAAAGAATTAAAAGCTAAAGACTTGCCAGATTTAGATGATGATTTTGCTGCGGAGAACAGTGAATTTGAAACTATGGCGGAGTTACGCCAATCTTTAGAAGAGCAATTTCAAGAAAAAGCAGCAACAGAAACTAAAAATAATATCAATGAGGCAATTACAACCTTACTGCTAGAACAAAGTACTGTTGACATACCAGAAACTCTGATTCAGGAAGAAGTAACACAAGTACTAACTCAAACCTTGATGCAGATGCAGCAAATGGGAATAGATGTTAAACAACTCTTTAACGCTGATACAGTCCCTAAAATGCGCGAGAATGCTCGACCCGAAGCCATAGAAAACCTAAAAAAATCTTTAATTATTGCCGAAATTGGTAAACGGGAATCTCTTCAGGCAACTGAGGCAGAAATTGCCCAAAAGATGGCAGAAGTTCAAGAGCAGTTATCTGGTCGAGACATAGACCAAGAAAAACTGAGAGAAATGGTTACTCAAGATGTAAACCAAGAAAAAACTTTTGATTGGCTAAGAGAAAAAGCAGAAGTAGAATTAGTGCCTCAGGGTACGTTAACAGAATCTCCAGAAGAAGATAGTACTTCAGAAGAAAGTAGCGAAACTGACTCTAGTAACGAATAAAATTAAGTAGGAAGGAAAGGGAAAAAAAATCCTTTTCCTTTGGTGCCGATCCCTTAACTTGGCTAAAGTTTTACCAGAATTTGGTAAAAATAGAGTAATCGATTTCTCTTTTGATTACTGCATCTAGTTGAAGAGTTAAGGCATAATATTCAACAGAAGGAAAGCCTAAGCTTAAGAAAAGTAAAGGAAAATTACCTAAAAAGTTAGTTAATTAAGATACTGTTAGCAAAACTATATGCTGGAATCGCGATCGCCTTATAATCACCTAAGTAGCCGAAATACTCTAGAAGTATTTTCTCTCAATAACGTAGTACCGATGGTAGTAGAGCAATCTGGCGTCGGCGAGAGAGCTTTTGATATCTATTCGCGACTACTACGGGAAAGAATTGTTTTTCTGGGTACACCCATCGATGACAAGGTAGCTGATTCGATTGTGGCTCAGTTACTATATCTAGAAGCAGAAGACCCAGAAAAAGACATTCAAATTTACATTAACTCTCCAGGTGGCTCAGTTTATGCAGGAATGGCAATATACGATACCATGCAGCAAATTCAGCCAGATATAGTCACCATTTGTTATGGTATTGCTGCTAGTATGGGTGCGTTCTTGCTTTCCGGCGGAACAAAAGGTAAGCGCATGGCTTTACCTAGTTCGAGAATTATGATCCATCAACCTTTAGGAGGAGCGCAAGGACAAGCAGTAGATATCGAAATTCAAGCTAAAGAAATCCTCTATATCAAAAAGAAACTGAATGACTTAATTGCAGAACATACAGGTCAACCTGTTGATAAAATAGCTGCTGATACAGAGAGAGATTTTTATATGTCTTCTACAGAAGCAAAAGACTATGGCTTAATTGACCAAGTAATAGTTAGACCAGAATTATCAGACCCCCAAATCCCCGTAACATCACTCTAAGTTAAGAGGCAATCATGTCTAAATACGACTCCCATCTAAAATGTTCGTTTTGTGGTAAATCCCAAGAGCAAGTACGCAAATTAATCGCCGGTCCCGGGGTTTATATTTGTGATGAATGTGTTGAGCTATGTAACGAGATTTTGGATGAGGAGTTGATGGAAGAGGGAGCACCAGTATCTCCATCTAACCCTCGTCCAGAAGCTAAACCAGTCAAAAAACGCAATCGCTCGCAAAAAATATCTTTTCAAGCTATTCCTAAACCCAGAGAATTAAAACGCTACTTAGACGAACATGTTATTGGGCAAGAGGATGCTAAAAAAATTCTTTCAGTAGCAGTATATAATCATTACAAGCGACTAAGCTTGACTGATGAGACTAAGAATTCTGATGGAGAAGATGATGCTGTAGAATTACAGAAGTCCAATGTATTATTAATTGGTCCTACGGGCTGTGGTAAGACACTCTTAGCCCAAACTCTGGCAAGAATTTTAGAAGTTCCTTTTGCTGTAGCTGATGCTACTACTCTTACTGAAGCAGGATATGTAGGAGAAGATGTAGAAAATATTCTTCTGCGCTTATTACAAGTAGCAGATTTGGATGTAGACGAAGCTCAAAGGGGAATTATCTATATTGACGAAATCGATAAAATTGCCCGTAAAAGCGAAAATCCTTCCATTACCCGTGATGTTTCGGGAGAAGGGGTACAACAGGCACTATTAAAAATGCTAGAGGGTACTGTAGCCAATGTACCACCTCAGGGGGGCAGAAAACATCCTTATCAAGATTGCATTCAAATTGACACCAGCAATATCCTCTTTATCTGTGGTGGTGCTTTTGTCGGCTTAGATAAAGTGGTTGAACGTCGTCTGGGTAAAAAATCTATGGGTTTTGTCCAAAGTGGAGAAGTCCCTTCCAAAGAAAAACGTACTGCAGACATTCTCAGGCATCTACAGCCAGACGATATGGTTAAATTTGGGATGATTCCCGAATTCGTTGGTCGTATTCCCGTGATGGCTGCTTTAGAACCTCTTGACGAAAAAGCTTTAATGGCTATCCTCACTAAACCCCGTAACGCCATCATTAAACAGTATCAAAAACTACTGCGGATGGATAATATTCAACTAGAATTTAACGAAGAAGCGATAAGAGCGATCGCGCAAGAAGCTTATCGACGCAAAACAGGAGCGAGAGCTTTACGAGGTATTGTCGAAGAGTTGATGTTAGAAGTAATGTACGAGTTACCTTCCCGTAAGGATGTGCATATTTGTTCTATCACTAAAGAAATGGTGGAAAAACGTTCTACCGCAGAGTTATTGGTTCATCCTGCTTCTATCAGAAAACCAGAATCAGCTTAATCAGTCAACAGTTAACATTTAACAGTCAACAGTGATACATTCTACAATTATGAACTAATTGTTAATTGGGAAGGAATTATTAGTTATCGAGTATTAGAGTGAATAATAAGTAGTTGATACTAGATAACTATCATGCCTTTAATTAACATCCGTGGTGTAGAACATTATTACGAGTGGATTCGCCAGTCAGCAAATTTATCCTCTAAACCTGTAATGGTGTTCGTTCATGGTTGGGGAGGTTCATGTCGATACTGGCGGACTATTGCCGAAGCTTTAGTAGATGATTTTGATTGTTTACTTTACGATTTACGGGGTTTTGGGCGTTCTCTATTGCCGCAGACTCCTCAAAAGCTAAGTTATGAGTTAGAAGACTACGCGGAAGATTTAGCTATCCTATTAGATAGTCTGGGTTTGAAGGAAGTATATATTCATGCCCATTCTATGGGGGCATCAGTAGCAGCTTTGTTTCTCAATCGCTACAAAGAGAAAGTAAAACAAGGTATTTTGGTTTGTAATGGTATTTTTGAATATGATGAGAAAGCTTTCAAGGCTTTTCATAAGTTTGGTGGTTATGTAGTTAAACTGCGTTACAATTGGTTTTTAAAAATTCCTTTAGCAGATAGGATGTTTATGGCACGGTTTTTACATCGTCCTATTCCTGCTGAGGAACGTCGGGCATTTTTAGAAGATTATTTATTGGCAGATTATGAAGCTGCTTTGGGGACAATTTATACTTCGGTGAGTAAAAAAGCTGTAGAAGTAATGCCTGAGGAGTTTGCCAAGTTGGAAGTGCCGACACTAATGATTTCTGGGGAGAAGGATATTATTATTCCTGCCGAGATGGGTAAAAAAGCATCGGCTTTGAATAAGATGATTCAGTATGTAGAGATACCCCAGACTGCACATTTCCCGATGTTGGAAGATAGGGAGAGTTATTTGAATGCTGTCAGGAGGTTTTTACGGGTTGGGAGTACAGTTAGTTAATTTTAGAGCAAGATTTATTGATGGAAGAAATACTAGAATTAAAAAACTGTTTACTTCACCAAGAATACGATCGCGCTTTTTCCATAGTAGAAGATTTAGAAGCAATGGGAAGACAAGATAAGATTAATAATTTGGAATCTTTCTTGGTAATCTTGCTCATTCATCTCATTAAAATTCAAGTGGAACAACGGGTTACTAGAAGTTGGAAACTTTCTCTGAGTAATAGTCTGTTAGCAATTCAAAAACGTAATAAATTAGGTAAGAAGTCTCACTATATTAAACAAGGTGAATGGGATGAATATATCTTGGAGTGTCAGTTTGAAGCTATTTTAGGTGCTGCTAAAGAAGTTTTTGAAGGTATAGATTATCAGGAGTTAGAAAAGTTAGTTGATTTTGAGAAATTGATAGTAGTTAGTAATGAGTTAATTGATTGGACTTACAGTAAAAATCCAAGAGAAATTATTGAAGCGATCGATTTTAAGTTTCCTGTCAAGTATTATTGATAATGATTATTTACTTTGTTACTTTTGACAATTAATATTACTATTTATTTCTGCTTTTACTTCAGCAATATCTTCTTCACTTATATCGATTCCTTTCCAGATGCCTCTCAAAGATTTGCGAGGTTTTGATGGGGTGATAACTAAATACCGTTTGATTTGTGGAGTTATTTGTTCGATTAAACGGATTTTATCTAAAGGAGAAAGTTGCTTGGCTAAATTTAAAACTTTCTCTAAGGTGACAGATTCAGCCATTTTTTCTTTGTTTGATAGCTTATGGATAAATTTTAGCGCGATCGATTATTCTACAGGATAATTTATCTAAACAAATTTAGCCTTATGAGGTACAGGAATTGCTTCTCTATCTTCTTTTAACATTAATAGTTTATCGCTGTTTAATGATATGGTATTTGTATGGTTAGTATATAAAAGTTTGTTAAATTACATACTAGTATTGGCAAATTTCTCAAGTATTCTTTGACTGGGATGTGCAGAAAGACTAACTAATTTATTTACAAGAGCTACTGGAAATAGAGCCGAATCATACATATCACAATGTAAATCTTCTACATTATCTAACAAAATTTGTAGATTAGGAAGATCAGAAGCAGTAGGAAATTTTTTAAGCTCTCTTACAGGTACAGAAACAACGTGCATTTGCCCTTTTCTAGTTTTGAAAATTACTTTGTGTCCATAATTGCTGGTAGAAGCATATGGTCGATTGGGGTCTCCACCTCCAGGTAAAATATAACGATAGATATAATCATCTGTTAGTATAAGTGCCTGTCCTGGTTTTAATTTGTTTTGAATTTCTTGAGCATGGTCTACAAAAGCCCCACTTTTTTCTAAACCAACTAACAAAATATTATGTTTATCTAATAACCAATTAATGAGATCATTCATTGGATCGTGAAGTGGTGCTGTTTGTCCAAAAAAACCAGTTGAACCATCTTTTATAAACAAGACTTTTTTTAACATTTCTGGTTGGATGCGAAGCAATTGACGAATCAAGTGAATAATAATGATATGTTCAATAGTATTTACTAAATATCCTAAAATTCCTGCTGCTCCTGTTTCTTCGTCAATAATTTCCTGAAAACGAAAAATATCAGTTAAATAAATTGTTCTGCCAGTTTCAGGACAAGTAAAAGTATAGTCTCGGTTCATTTTTTCCTCAAACAAGGTAACTTGGTTGCCTTCTGAAGTTAAAGGGTTAGTTGCTAAGTTCCAAATTTTATCTTTTTCTACTCTCTGACCTTTTCTGTAACGACGAAATATAAACCAAGCTAGAGTATCAATTAAATTATGTTTCTCATCCAATTTATTTTTACTAAAAAACTCAAATATGGATTTAAGAACAGTTCCTTGTAGAGTGTTCTCTTCTTTGAAACGAACGTTTCTAGTAGGTAAAGCAAGTTTGAGTCTGTGAATGTTTTTAAGTTTAGCCATATCTTCTGGAGCAATAAAAGCAGCTGCATCAATTTCAGCTAAATCTTCTGCTTTGAATAACAACGCTCCAAACTGTGAAAAGTGAATATTACGGGAAGGAAATCCTTTATCGATACTTACTTCTGTATAGCCACCATCAACAGCAATAATCGCTTCTACTGGATTATTATCAGTAGGTTCAAAATTTTCTATGAAATCACTTAAAGATAACTCGTCGTTCTGAGGTGGTTTATAGATACGTTTCATGACAGCTTGCACTTCAGAATCATTAATAATGTGATGATGTGAAGCTTTACTTGCCCCTTCAAAGGGTCGTCGATTGTTTCTGCTTATGTAACCCATAGTTGTTTGAAATAGTTTTGAGTAATTTAATCTTCAGGAGGAAACCGATCTATTTGAACTGGAATAACAAAGGAATTGCTATAGGTTTTCATACGAACAAAACCTTTATCCGTGTCTTGGCTAAAGCGAATTAAACCTTCTGTAAAATCACTAAAATCATAGTATTTTCGTAACTCTTTAATCTCATCCTCGTTATTTAAGTGAGAAATAAACCAGTTTTGTGTGGCTTTAAGAATATTGCTACTAATCGAACTGACTTCTTGGGTTGCGTATATCAAACCAAGATTTAATTTAGCTCCTTCTTTAGCTAAACGATTATAAATTTGAGATAAGTCTTTATCATCTTTTTTGGGAAAAAGGTTATGGGCTTCTTCAAAATAAAACTGAATAAAGTTATTAGGTTTAGTGCTAGTAAAACGACCAATAGCATCATTAAATATACATCTACAAATTCTTTCACTGAACATTGCCTGTATTTCAGGATTCCCCAAAGAAAGATCTACAATGATTATTTTTCCTTTTCGTAGATTATTAAGAATGTTTTTGTCAAATGCTTCTTGAATTGTATTTGTATGTTGTTCTCTAATTGATTTAAGAATACGAAATCCATCAATAGTTGCATTTCCACCTGATGTTCTTTTTCTAGTAAGCATAACCAGTAAAGCTTTTAAATCTTCATCTGCCCACTCTCTTCCTTCATGCTTTTGTCTGTAGTTAGCAAAAGTATTATTAATATCCTCTGCATAAATCTCCCAAAATTTTTCCCACCAACTTGCAGCTTGTTCAAGTGTTAATCCTTGACTTGGGTTAAAATCAAGTCCCACATCATTGCGAACTGTATCTTTAGCTGTAAAACTAATCTTAAATCTTTGAGGCTCTTTAAAACTTGCTCTATACAAGCAACAAAGATAAACAGCTATTCGACGATCATATCTTGCTTTAGTGGAGTAATTAGTATCGTAATCTTCTGGTTTTGTTAAATCAATTGATTGAAACGCTTTTACATAATTACTGGTATTGTCAGAAATAATAGGATTAGCTTTAATTAAATCAAAACCATTCTCAACTTCCCTATAAAAGTTAACCTTCATTTCTAGAAAACCATCTTTTTTAACAGTTGAATAACGTATAGTCTTATCTTGATACATATCAAATATTGCTGTCCCTTGGTCTTGTAAATTGGGATTAGCGTACTCGCCATTAATATCAAAAATAATTTGTCCAATTGGATATTTAGGATGATTGTCTTCAGTAAAAGGTTTTAAGACTTCTTCAGGGGATTCTTGACTGTTATCTAAAATTAATTGAGCATTATCACTCATTTCTACGCAAGCCTGAATAATCTTTTTTAACGTATTAGATTTACCTGTTCGAGTCATCCCAAAAAGTGCTGTACGCTTTCCCGCAAAATCTGTAGCTTGTACATAAATCGGTATATCATCTTCTTGTTGCTGAAAACGGCGACTGGAACTATAACGAACTTTGCCAATTTTAATATCTCCTGAACCACCAGGAGTATTATCTTCTCGGTAATTAACAATAGCTTTGAGGATATCTGAAGCAGGTTTAATTACTGAATAATTATGTGCGCTGTAGAAGTTTTCTAAGTCTGCACCAAAACGAGTAGCCTCATCACTATCTTTATAAAAAGAACCTAAAACAGAACATTCTAGTCCACTAAAAGAAAATTCGTAGCGAGTAAAACTATCTAACTGAGAACGTTCGGTATCGCCCGTTTTAATATTGTCCTTGTAATATTCCACCATACTACTAATGACTGCTTGGTCAGTAGGAAGTTTTGTTGGTTGAATAACGCGAAGCAATATTGCTTCAACATTATTTTTATCATCTAGTCTGTTGTCATAATAAGCTAGAAGAAAGCAACCTTGAGGAATTCCTTTTGCTCTCTCTTTCCAAGCATCAGCTACTAAAATTTCTGCTTTACTATAGCTGAGTCGAAAAGGGCGACCAACGAAAATACCTGTTTCCCAATTTTCAGTTTTTTTGTCTCTTTTAAAAAGGTCAACTTCTGTAAGACTTTTAATTATGCTCATAATTTAACTTGTTTCAAAACAGGGTCTTCAAAACGAATTTTGGAATGTTCAACATATTTTTCTTCTGCATCTATAGCAAACCATTTACGATTTAGTAGAGCAGCAGAAAAACCAGTAATGTTACTTCCCGCAAAAGGGTCTAATACAATATCTTCTGGTTCAGTCAGAAATTCAATAAAAAATTTAGCTAGACCGATGGGCATTCTGGCAGGATGAGGGATAATGCCTCTTTCCTTACAAGTTTTTGAATAAAAATCATTTGAATTACTATTAGTCAAAGAAAAAGCATTGGTAGGCAAACGAACATCTCTATCTGGGTCGATATTTTCTAATTCAAATAAATTGTGAGAAATTGAACCACCACAATTATTGAGAAAGCTTTTTTCTCCTATCTTGTGTTCTGAAGGTCTTTTTCCTGCGTTATATCTACCAGTTTTTAGTAGATATTGCATTTTTTTACTATATGGACGTAAAACCTTAGAGTTATCAGCCTTTGGATAATCATCTTTAGCAATCCACCAAAGACGAGTGTAACTATCTACCGTTCTAATTCGATTAACTGTTACCCAAGCTGCTGGAGAAGGAAGCCTAGAGGGGTTATAACATATAAACTCTTGAATTAATCTTAGTCCAGTGTTTTCTTGTGAAACAAAATCTAATAAACACTTCAAAGGTAATAAAGATTGAACAGGGCGTGACGACTCCCAACTATTTCCAAGCTCAATAACGATAGAACCATCATCTGCTATCATTTCCGCAAAAAGTGGAGCTAGACTAGTAAACCAATCTTGATACTCTTTCCCAATCATATTGCCGTAGCTTTTTTTGTTGTTGAGTGGAAATGGTGGTGATGTAAATATAAGATTGACTTTACCTTGTAATTTATGAAAAGGTTTAGTTTTTA
>JASJDI010000361.1 GCA_030065155.1 Xenococcaceae cyanobacterium MO_188.B29 | reverse complement strand
CAGTTGCATGGTTTATCCCTTCGCCAACTAGAGGACATTGCCCGTCAGATTAGAGAAAAGCACTTACAAACAGTTGCTACTAGTGGCGGTCATTTAGGGCCAGGATTAGGAGTAGTAGAACTTACTATAGCTCTTTATCAAACTCTCGATTTAGATCGGGATAAAGTTACTTGGGATGTGGGACACCAAGCCTATCCTCATAAAATGCTCACTGGTAGATATAATCGCTTTAATACTCTAAGACAAAAAGATGGTATTGCTGGTTATCTAAAACGTTGCGAAAACAAATTCGATCATTTTGGTGCTGGACACGCTTCTACCAGTATTTCTGCTGCTTTGGGTATGGCACTGGCAAGAGATGCCAAAGGCGAAGATTTTAAGTGTGTTGCTGTAATCGGTGATGGTGCTTTGACAGGAGGTATGGCACTCGAAGCAATTAACCATGCAGGACATCTACCAAATACCAACCTGATGGTAGTGCTTAATGATAACGAGATGTCTATTTCTCCTAATGTGGGAGCAATTTCTCGCTATCTCAATAAAGTACGTTTATCCGATCCTGTTCAGTTTATCTCTGATAATCTGGAAGAACAATTTAAACATCTACCCTTTTTTGGTGAATCTTTAACCCCAGAAATGGATCGTCTCAAAGAAGGGATGAAGCGTTTAGCTGTTCCCAAAGTAGGGGCAGTTATAGAAGAATTAGGCTTCAAGTATTTTGGTCCGATTGATGGTCATAATTTATCAGAATTAATTTCTACCTTTAAACAAGCACACAAAGTACCAGGCCCAGTTTTGGTTCATGTAGCCACAGTTAAAGGAAAAGGTTATACGATCGCCGAAAAAGACCAAGTAGGATATCATGCTCAAAGTCCTTTCAATTTAGCTACAGGTAAAGCTGTTCCTGCTAGCAAGCCTAAACCCCCTAAATACTCTAAAGTATTTGCTCATACCTTGACTACTTTAGCCGAAAACAATCCCAAAATTATCGGGATTACTGCTGCTATGGCAACAGGAACAGGTTTAGATAAATTACAGAAAAAATTACCAAAACAGTATATAGATGTCGGTATTGCCGAGCAACATGCAGTAACGTTAGCTGCTGGCTTAGCTTGCGAAGGTATGCGTCCTGTAGCAGCAATTTACTCTACTTTCTTACAACGAGCATACGATCAAATAATTCACGATATTTGTATTCAAAAACTACCAGTATTCTTCTGTTTAGATCGAGCAGGAATTGTCGGTGCGGATGGCCCTACTCATCAGGGAATGTACGATATTGCTTATCTACGCTGTATTCCTAACATCGTAGTCATGGCACCAAAAGACGAAGCAGAATTACAGCGTATGGTTGTAACAGGAGTTAATCATACCGATAGCGCGATCGCAATGCGTTATCCTCGTGGTAATGGGGTTGGTGTTCCTCTCATGGAAGAAGGTTGGGAACCGATCGAAATTGGTAAAGGTGAAATTCTGCGTAATGGAGATGATGTCTTACTTGTAGGCTATGGTACTATGGTCTATCCTGCTCTACAAGTTGCAGAAATTCTAGGTGAACATGGTATTGAAGCCACTGTAATTAATGCTCGTTTTGTTAAACCTTTAGATACAGAATTGATCCTACCTTTAGCCAAAAGGATTGGTAAAGTTGTTACTCTAGAAGAAGGTTGTCTGATGGGTGGTTTTGGTTCAGCCGTACTCGAAGCATTACAAGAAAATGATGTTCTTGTTCCTGTGAAACGTTTTGGCATACCAGACAAACTTGTAGATCATGCCACGTCAGATCAATCTAAAGCAGATTTAGGCTTAACTAGTTCTCAAATGGCAGAACAAATCCTCAGAAAGTTTTTTAGTAAAACACTTTCTACAGTTGCTACTTCAGGGGTTTAGAATTAATACTGTAACTATTGAACTCCTCTAGAGTCCTCTTTAACTATGAAATTTAGGTAATACGTCAATGATGCTAAAGTTGTATGACACTTATACAAGTGTCACTAATAGGCATTTTTTCATGGGTAAGACTACTAAGATAATTAGTGTGTGAGGAGTAAGTGTAAAAGGGAAAGTCCTTGGGGTCGAAACATGGCAAGACTCCCGAGGGCTTTTTATCTTTTTGCCAGCAAGCCCAACTCAAGCTTATACCAATTTTAAAAGTGTCACTTATAAGCATTTTCCCCTAAACAAGACTACTAAGATAATTAGTGTGTGAGGAGTAAGTGTAAAAGGGAAAGTCCTTGGGGTCGAAACATGGCAAGACTCCCGGGGGCTTTTTATCTTTTTGCCAGCAAGCCCAACTCAAGCTTATACCAATTTTGGAAGTGTCACTCTCAAGCATTTTTTCATAGACAAGACCATTAATATGGAAAGCGTGTGAGGAGTGATTTGTGAAAAAGAAAGTCCTTGGGGTCGAAACATGGCAAGACTCCCAAGGACTTTTGATTTATAATCTGCTAAACTAGCAGAGCTTTTTCAAAGACTCTAATTAATTGCTGTAGTAGAGAACAATAATCTTCAGAGTTAGTGGAAGCCTGTTTTAAACCATAGGCAGAATTAATTAATAGTTCAGTAGCTCGCTCGGCATTAAGTTCTAAATTTTGTAGTTGAATTTCTCCGTTGTTTTCTGCTTGACGCAAAGCTTGAGTTAACATCATCCCAAACTTTTGCTCTGCTGCCAGAAAAATATCTGTAGCAACTTGACCATTTATATCTATTAGCTCTTCCCCATGAGTAGAATCGCATACCAAAGCGAATAATTCTACGCTGCGACGCTCAAAAGCCTGTAAAATACGATCGAATACATTTCCTTCTCCTTTAAGAGCAATTTCAGCTTGTCTTAAAGTTTCTTGATGAAGATGTGCTGCTAAAGCTCGGAAAATCGCTTTCTTATTCTGAAAATGCAGATAAAGAGCAGGTCGAGAAATTCCTACTTTCTTAGCAATATCCTCCATTGAGGTGCGCTTAAATCCATAATTGAAAAAGCAACTTTGGGCTGCTTCTAAAATGCGCTCCCGTTTTTTTAATTGTTGTTCTTCCATACTTTGACATTCTGACATAATTTAGTAGGATGTCAAGAAAACAACCTCGTATTAAATACAAATGCACTATAAAAAGGTAGGATAAAAAATGCAGCTAAAAAAATAGAATATGTCTGATTTAATTTTGTTTTGGCACCGTCGAGATTTACGGATTACTGATAATGTTGGGTTAGCAGCAGCGTTTAAGCAAAGTAAGAAAGTAGTAGGCGTATTCTGTCTCGATCGCGATATTTTAGAAAGAGATGATATTGCACCAGCCAGAGTTAAGTATATGATTGGCTGTTTGCAAGAATTACAACAAAGTTATCAGCAAGTCGGGAGTCAATTATTAATTCTGCAAGGAAAACCTGCCCAAGCTATTACCAAGTTGGCAGAGACACTCACAGTCAAAGCGGTATTTTGGAATTGGGATGTAGAACCTTACGCCAAAACAAGAGACAAACAAGTTAAAGAAGCACTAAAAGAAAAAGGTATTGGTGTTGCTAATTATTGGGATCAACTTTTACACGCCCCAGGAGAAATTCTAACCAAATCTGGTGACGAACCCTATAAAGTTTATACTCCTTTCTGGAGAAATTGGAGAGAACAAAAGAAAAAATCTGTTGTAGACACTATCGATAAACTTGAAGTTTTAACCACAGCAGAAATAAAAGCAACTAAACAAGCAGGAGGAATAGACTTACCCACCGCTAAAGATTTAGGTTATTCCTGGGATAACCCCTTACTACTTGCCCCAGGAGAAAAAGCAGCCCAAGAAAGATTAGCAGAATTTGGCGATCGATCTATTTATGAATATAATGAGCAGCGTAACTTTCCTGCTGTAGATGGTACATCTCAACTAAGTGCAGCCTTAAAATTTGGCGCGATCGGTATTCGTACTATCTGGCAAGCTAGTATAGAAATCTACAATAACTGTCGTAGCGATGAAGCGAGAGAAAATGTAGAAACTTGGCAAAAAGAATTAGCCTGGAGAGAATTTTATCAACACTGTATGTATTTCTTCCCTGAATTAGAGCATGGTGCTTATCGGGATGAATTTAAAGACTTTCCTTGGGAAAATAACGAAGACAATTTTCAAGCTTGGTGTGAGGGAAAAACAGGATATCCTATCGTTGATGCAGCTATGCGACAGTTAAATGAAACTGGTTGGATGCATAACCGTTGTCGAATGATTGTAGCCAGTTTTCTGACAAAAGATTTGATTATCGACTGGCGATGGGGAGAAAAATATTTTATGCAGAAATTATACGATGGGGATTTATCTGCTAATAATGGTGGTTGGCAGTGGAGTGCTTCTAGTGGCATGGATCCCAAACCTTTACGGATATTTAATCCAGCTTCTCAGGCACAAAAATACGATCCCGAAGCAGAATATATTCGGCAATGGTTACCAGAATTAAGCTCAATAGATACAGAATATTTAGTAACAGGAAAAATTGGTGATTTGGATAGACATAGTTGTGATTATCCTCAACAAATTGTCGATCACAAAATACAACAGAAGAAATTTAAGGAATTGTATAAACAGCAAAAAGGAAAATAAAAAATTGATTAAAATATAAGTTAAGAAAAATAGATTAAACGACGCTAATGCCAAGTAATCAGGCAAGATTCTTGCTGTTAGGTATTGCTGGAAGTTTGGTTGCCCTGCACTTAAATTTGAGTGAGCAGTTTGGGAAGTCAGACTTTCTTAGTCACAGTACTCTATTTTGGGTGACAACACTGTTTTTACTGTGGCAAAAGCGAGATAAATTGCATCTAGAAAGTGACACGATTTCTAGTGTTGTTGGCTCTTTATTATTAGCATTAGTGCTATATAGGAGTCTGCATTTGTTTGAGAAAGACTTTTTTCTGCGGATTTCGCCCTTACTGTCTCTTGTGGGGTGGGGTCTTTTAGCATCTGGAATGAAAGGATTAAAGCAATACTGGCGAGAAATTTTTCTGTTAGGATTTCTGGCTATCCCTTGGGAATTTATTTATATGTTTGATGTTTCCGTGATAACGGCTAAATTCTCTGCTTTTATTCTCTGGATACTAGGATTTGAGGTGACTCGTCAGGGTGTTTGGGTGATTTTGCCGACAGGCTCAATTGAAGTCTACAATGGATGCTCAGGAGTACGCATGATTTTGCAGCTATTGGGACTAAGTTGGATTGTCTTGGCGATCGCTCCTACTAGCTGGAAGCAAAAAATATGGCTACCGATAACGGCTATTTTGGTCGGATTTACAGTGAATGGAGTACGAGTAGCTCTAATGGCAGTACTAGTGGCATTGTCCAACTCAGAAGGATTTACTTATTGGCATGTTGGTAATGGCTCTTTAATATTTTCGGCAATCTCTGTGCTGATATTTGGAGCTATTGGTATGGGGACGATCTCCCATGAAAAGAAAGAAGATGCCTAAAAGAGTTAATTAGCAATCAAGAGCGAACAATTAAGGAGCGCGTAAACCATGAATAAGTCTCGAACTTTACTTTTAGTGGTTATTGCGATCGCAAGTACTTTTGTTTTAGGAAAATCTATAGTTTATCCCACAGCAAAATCTCCCCGCGTCACAGATTTTACCTTTCCACAATCTGTTCCTTTAAAGCAA
>JASJDI010000054.1 GCA_030065155.1 Xenococcaceae cyanobacterium MO_188.B29 | reverse complement strand
CAAACAGGTAAGAAAGTTACTGAGGGCTTTAAAGAAACGATGGAGATTGTTTTTGATGATTTTTTGCCCCAGTGGAACTATACTGCGAAACCCCAACTGCACTCATAATTGCAAGTTATTTAATCCACGTTCCTTAGACAAAATGGATTTAGGATCAGACTACAATTAATATCGGGGCAGGCATCAGTAAACGGGGCGGTTCCTGGAACAATAATCCTGCGAATTGTCGCTCTGCCAACCGCAACAACAATACCCCCGCTGACCGCAACAACAATATCGGTTTTCGGGTGGTGTGGGCGGTGCTGCCAGCACTCTTCTACTGTCAGAACTGGGCAATGGGAATTGTCCGGGCGTACCCAGAAGAGTCCAGACCTGTTCCAGCGAGGAAGGCAACGACCTCCGAAAATAAAACAGAGCCAGATAGCTTGGTAGGCGTGAGTCGAAGAGTTGTCTGGCTCATCTATAGTAGAAGTCAGAAGTCAGAAGTCATACCAATTCTCGTTACTTTCGAGAATTGATATTATAGCTCTACGTATTTAAGTTAGGACATAATAAATCTTGTAAGGGCGATTCGCGAATCGCCCTTACGTTTAATGTAACGTCCTAATCTTTATTTAGACCTCTTGCATAAATAATTTTTTGAACGGGATGATGATTAGATACAAAGAGGTTTTTTGGCATAATCGCTACAAATTTCTCCCTTGTCTCCTTGTCTCCCTTGTCTTTTCTAACCATTTAATTAAGACTTTTGCAAGAGGTCTTTTGTACTGCTATACCTTACCGATAACATAACTATTCAACAGGACTGCATAAGCAGCATAAAAAAATAACTATCAATTAACAAACCCTAGTACTAATATTCAACTATGGCTGAGTTGACTAGTTTTTATGCTTTACTGATCGGGATCGATCGCTATGAACCTAACCCTTATTACCAAGATCTCCAAGGTTGCGTTCAAGATATCAATCTAGTAGCCAATTATATTCAAAATACCCTCAATGTTCCCCAGGAGCAGATTTGGAAATTAACTTCTTATCTTGAAGAGACTAAGAGCTTATCAACTTTTCGATCGACGCAACCAGAAGTAAAACCAACCTATGCCAACATAGTCGAGGCATTTAAAGAAATAACCACAATGGCACAGTCAGGAGAGCAAGTATATATTCACTACTCAGGACATGGTGGACGTGCCGTTACTATTTATCCAGAACTAGAGGGGGAACAAAGGCACGATGAAGGTATTGTACCAATGGATCTTGGTAGTTCAGATGGTCGCTATCTAAGGGATGTGGAGATTGCTACCTTACTTAAACGCCTAACTGATAAAGGCTGTATCGTCACAGTAATTTTTGATAGTTGCCATTCAGGAGGGGCAACTAGGGGTGATTGTGCCATAAGGGGAAATGAAAATAATTTAGTTGACAGCACTACTAGAAACAAAGATAGTTTGGTAGCATCCAGTGAAGAGTTACTGACTAACTGGCGCATCTTAACTCAAACAGATCCCGATCTTGCTGGTGGCTGGCTACCTAATCAAGACTATGTATTTTTAGCAGCTTGTCGTCCTACAGAATTTGCCTATGAGTATGCAGTAAATGGGGGACAACGCCACGGTGCGTTAACCTACTGGATGATGGACACTCTTACTAGTAGTACTTCTGTCTTAACCTACAAGTCTCTCTACAATCGGCTTAAGGGGATGATTCAAAGTAAATTTCCCCAACAATTACCAATGTTGACTGGAGACGGCGATCGCTTAGTATTTGGCGATCGACGCAAGTATAAGCCTTATACAGTAGAAGTTATTAAGGTAAAAGATAATAACCAGGAAATTACTCTAGATGCAGGATTAGCAGCAGGTTTAAGTAAGGGGACTCGCTTCGCTATTTATCCCTTTGATTGTGACAATTTAGCTGATAAAACCCAACAAATTGCCATTGTTGAACTGACAAAAAATATTCAAGCAGATAAATCAACTGCGAAAATATTAGATGTAGCAGCAGGAGGAATAGAGGTTAAAGGCAAAATCGAACCTGGTGCTTCGGCGGTGATGGTTGCTGCACCTGTAGATCTAATTCGCAAAGTTCGTTTATTCGCTGATAAACAAGCGGGGGAAAGAGAACAAGATTTACCAGCAGATTTAGTAGATCGGCAAACCACAGCTTTAGAAAAAGTACGCCAAGCTTTATTAGGTAATGGTTGGGTAGTAGAAGTTAAAGAAGGAGAGGAAAGTCACTTTCAGGTTGCTGTTGCCAAAGATGGCACTTATGAAATTTGTATCGGGATGCCGATTAACAACCTGCGTCCAGCCTTAAGTATAGAAGATCCAGAAGCCCCGAAAAAAGTGATCGATCGCTTAGTACATTTGGTTAAATATCAGGCAGTACAAGAATTAGATAATCTTGCTTCTGAGTTAACAGACTACCTGGAATTTCAGTTATGCGATAAAAATAAACAACCCTTTGCCGATCCACAGAATGTATCTTTAAAACCAGGAGAAGTATCCTATCTAAAGATCAAAAATACCTATTCTCAAACTCTTAATGTTGCCGTATTAGATATTGAACCTACTTGGGCAATTTCGCAAATTCCCATTCAAAGAAATGATTCTTCTTTCTTTCCTTTAGAATCTGGTCAAGAGACATATACTAAGCTACGTTTAGCATTACCAGAAAATTATCAGCAAGCCAAAGAAACGCTAAAAATCTTTGCTACGAAAGGATTAGCTAACTTTCAGTGGTTGATTTTACCTTCCCTTGATGAACAACCTACTTCAAGAGGAAATAGTTTGAACGAAGAATTAAAAACGCGATCGCTCAATCAAACCATTAATCCTCTTAACAATCTTTTATCTAATATCGGTGCTGATATTAATAATCCTCCCGAAAAAACTCGCGCTATGATTTATGAGTCAGAGCCTGAAGCAGAGTGGATCACTCAGGAAATACAAATTACAGTTACAGATTCAAGAAGTATTGCCTCGTAACCTTGTTTTACCTAACTAGGCTTTGCATGTTACTGTTCTTTGTATGAGAGAGAAAATATACCCATACGCACCCCTGGATGTATACCCATTCTCTTGCCACTCTTTCCCTAAACCACTCCAACCCCCCACTGAAGGTAGTTGTCCTTTAGGTGCATTCAGAGCGAAGATTAAGTCATTATATTCAGAAGCCGTACTCCAGCCCACTGTAGCCCCGAAATTAAAACCTCTTACATTCATGCTTTTTGTTCCCTCCAGATTTTGATAAATATCCTTCTGGACGCTGAAGCCAAATTTTTCCCTACTGGATTCTCGCCAAAGTTGGTCGATTATACGCAAATCTTCACAGGAAAACTTATTAATATCTTCTGTCCTTAACCAACCTTCTTGTTCCCTGCCAACAGCTTGAAGCATCGTCCTTGTAGTTTCTTGGTCTGCCTCTTTCCACTTGACCGTTTCTAGTAGTGTTCGCAGTCGCCCGTAGTCTACTCCTGTTACTGCTGAGACTAGAGTTGGTTTGCTAGGAGTTGCTATTGTTGGGTTTTGAGATGACTGTACCGGTAAAGACTTATTATCCGATGGCGGTGTTGGGATAGTATCCTGAGGAACTGAACTTGGTTTTGAATTGAGTAAAAAAGCAGAAAAAATTACAGCGAAAACTAAAAATGTAGTTCCTGAGAACACAGTTAGCCGAACTTTGCTCAAGGAAAAAATTCCCGCTTTTCTTGTTTGAGGTTGTGAAGGAGTGTTTTCTTGTTGCTGTTGTCTGAGTCTTTTTTCCTTATCCCACTTCAACTTTTCTGCTTTCTTGCCTTGTTGATACTCTTTCGGTTTTTGTCGTTGAGCCTCTTGTTGATGTTGAGTTTCTCCTTTCTTCTCAAGATTAATATCTTGCTCAATCTGTTCGAGATCTTCATCTTCCAGACCTAAAACTTGTTGCCCCCAATCCTTCAAGTCTTGGACAAGTGTATTATTGAGTGGGTATTTCTGGTTAACTTGCTTTCGATAATTTTCCTTGTATTGTTCTAGATTAAAGAAGTGTCTGCGGAAAGGCTCTAGAACGCTATTGATTATTTCATCAGCTTTCTCATTCGTGAGATTAAACTCTTGTTGTTTGATTTTGAGGGTTTCTCGACGATATAAAGAAATCTCTCCTTTACTCCCGACAGATTTTTCAACTAGTTTACGAAATTTTAATTCTGGGTCATCCACTGGAGCTTGACTGAGCAGAATATTGAAGCCTTCTCTATCAATTATGATTCCTGGCTTTTGTTTTGGCTTCACTTCCTGTACTTTGACTTTGGCATATTCATGCAATTCATGGGCATGAATCTTGCCGTCTTCATCTTTATCCGCTGCACCTGTTTCAATTCCTTCAAGTAGATACTGGGTATAAAGCGATAGTTCTTCATCCTCATGCTGAAAAGAAGTTTGAGTCGCTGTTGAAGAAGTCAAGACAACTCGCCCCTCTGCACCTAGCTCTTTCTTAAGGTCAACCCCTATGCTTTTAGCTTGCCAACCCTCTGCAAAAGCACCACTATAGCAACAGTCCAGAATAATTACCTGTCGCCTAGTATAGCTATTCTTAGACTGTTTTTGCACAAAACTAGCAGGTACAGCCGTAGCATCGAAGTCATCTTTGGCCGTGATGCGAGTTGCCAGATATAGTTTGTTTTCATCGTCCGTAATACCATGACCAGAGAAAAAGAGCAGCACCAAATCTCCTTTACCACAACTGGTAAAAAGCTTCTTGATCTTCTTGCGCATCGGGGTTGGGTCAGGATTGAGCAGCGTCTCTACCTCAAATCCTCCCATTTCAGGGTTTTCCAGCACCCGCTTCATCGCTTCCACATCATTGGGTGGGGCTGTCAGGGAGGGAATACCTTCGCCATACTCACTGACCCCAATTAGGAGTGCAACTTTTCTAGACACTGCTTCCTCCTTCCATTGCTGCAATTAGGTTAAGAGCCGTTTGCTCAAATTCTGCTAACTCCTGACAACTCTTGACTTCAAATTCAACTTCGTTATCACCTACTTTGATGCTTCCTTTAATCTGCTTATCTTGTAAACGATCGCCTAAGAACCCTAAAAATTCTGTAATATTGTTGAAACTAACTTGCGCCGTCACTATTCCTATCAAAGTAGCAAATCCAGGCTTACTTCCTGCTTCTGGATTCAGGTCTTCTGCTCGATCGACCTTCTCTACTTCATCAAGGTTACGTAATTCTGACAACATCTTCTTGGCGAACTTAAGCCGTTCGGAGTCCTCCATTTCTGGCTCATCAAGCCCAAAAGTAAATTGAATAATTTTTTCCTTTTTTATTGCTTCAGCCATAGTTTTGACCAGTCAACTTGCTAATTTGGTTTACAGTGCCGTTAATCTTATTTCAATCTCATTAATCTGTTCGATCTGATTTAAAAGCTTTTAAATTTCCCTTGACTTTATCTAATAGCAGGTCTGCAATTTACAATTGGCAAACTTTACAATTTAGATAATTTTTAGCTTCTAAGTTTTTTATAGGTTTACACTTTACTACTTATGCAGTTGATAGCAAGCGATCAAGCAGTGCCTGCTTCGCAGACCACGCAGTGCCAGACTACGCCTGATCACCAAGCTTGTAGATTGTCAGCACGAAGCAAAACCCAACATTTATGTTCTCTCTTTGTGGGGTATTTATAAAATAAAATGTTGTATTTTTTAAATAAAGTTAAGAAAACTGATTTATGTAAGCAAAAGTTAATTCGAGATAGTTATCTAAGGCTTGATGAATCAACTCTTTGCTAATTACTGCTACACGGAAAGGTATATCAGCGATCGGCAAAGAATTTGTTTAGCTGCAATATCTCGATAAATAGCTAGATTTTTTAACTTAACTGGGAGTTGTCATATAATTCATTATCCTACTGCCTACCATGCAACTTTAACTAAAAGCAGTTTTAGGAGGAGTACTACGGCGAATATCTCGCCATATTTGAGTAGCAGCCAAAGCACCATCCGCAGCAGCAACTACTACCTGATTAAGCCCTACTTTTAAATCTCCAATAGCAAAAATACGCGGGTGGGAAGTACGAGCCATTTTATCTGTGACTAGGTTGCCTCCTTGTTTCTCTAGATCAAATTTGTCTAGATAAGTGGCATGATATTTAGAACCCATCGAGATTAAACCTGTTTCCAACTCAATCACTCGACTATCTTTTAATTCCACTCCAGACATCTCATGGTTTTCGCCGATAAATTGCTCGATCGGAGTTTCTTCAATTTGATAGCCCTGTGCTTTTAATCTGCTGCGTAGATCGTCAGTTACTTCAAACAATTCTTGAGTAAACAGAGTAATATCCTTAGTAAACCAACCTAAAGGAAAAACTACTTCTGCATTACCCGCACTACTAGCAAATACCCCCACCTTTTTATCTTTCATCTCATAACCATCACAAATGAGACAGACATGAAGGTTATAACCTGCATAGTCATAAACATTTCGCATATTGTCTAACTCTGGAAGATAGTCGATAATACCACTAGCAGCAATAATATATTTGGCGCGAAAAGTATGATATTTACTGTTCTGGCGACCAACTTTAACTCGCACAGCAAAGATTTCTCCTTCATCAAAGATCTCGTCAACGTAAGCATCTAGTAAATCCCCACCGAGGGAAAGAAAATGTTCTTTGCCCTGTCTAAGAACCGATCTACCAGGAGTATCGGGAGGTAAACCCAAATAGTTATGAAGTTCAGTCATCCAGAAAGAGCGGGCTTTTCCTTTATCTATAATCAGAGTATTTAGTAGGTAACGTTGAAGATAGATTCCCGCCGAAAGTCCACCTGCACCACCACCAACAACGATAGTGTCATAGATTTTTTCTGTGGCTGGTTGCAAATTTTGTTTGCTAAGTTTCATTGTTTTGTCTCCTAATTTGTTGAAACAATGTGAAAGCAAAAAGAGTTTGAAGAGACTAGAACAAGAATTAATTTGAGGGGGAAAATTGAGCTAGTTTTTGCTCTAATTCTCGAATACGTTCTTCCAAGGGAGCTTTGATTTGTGCTACTTCTGCTTCGGAGTAACGGATGGGTATATGTTGGGGGCAATTCCAGTCAAAGGCTTCAACTTGAATCAAAATTACTCTAGCTTTTTCGGCTTGATAATCTGGATCTGATAACTGTTCGAGTAATTGAGGGTTATCATCTATTACCTTAGCGCGTCCCCAAATTTTTAATCGGCGACGATGAGCATAATCCATTAAAAAGAGAAATACGCGATCGTTTTCTAGTAAATTACCGACACTAAGGTATTGTAAGTTGCCGACAAAATCCACAAACCCTAAAGTTGTTTCGTCCAAAACTTTTAAAAAACCTGTTGCACCACCCCGAAACTGAATATAAGGGTAATTATTACTATTGACTGTCCCCATATAGAAGCTATCCCTAGCAGCAATAAATTCAATTTCTTTGTCTGTCAGCAAGTCTTTACTCACTCCTTGTCGCTCTAGAAATTTTTGGTAAATCTCGCGAGAGCCATAGCGGGTTTGAGCGTTTTTGACTCCTTCAGTAAAAGCAATGTTGGTAAATTGTCTAGCCATAATTTTTAATCCTTCGTTATTATTTATTAGCAGTTACAGAAGCTTGGATTCCAGCCATGCCAACAAATCTAGGTAGTTGTTTAAGGCGATCGCACCATGCCAAAATATGAGGATATTCATCTAGAGATATCTTACCGTCGGGAGCAAGGGCAATATAGGGAAAAGCAGCTATGTCTGCAATGGTAGGATGTCCTAACTCTAACCATTCTCTGTCTGCTAGATGGTTATTTATTTGATCGAGAATAAAAGCAGATTTTTGGGTTGAAACTTCAATATCGATCGTCTTTACTTTAAGCAGATGAAATCTTCTAGCCCATTCCACACCCTGACGAATTTCTCCTGCGGTAGTAGAAAGCCAACGAACGACTTTACTTAACCCTTCTGCATCGGTAGGAAGCCATTGTTCATTGCCATATTTAAGAGCGAGATAAACTAAGATTGCTTGAGCATCGGGAAGAATTGTCTCTCTATCTATTAATAAAGGTACTTTTCCAAAAGGATTGAGTTTTAAATATTCAGGGGATTTATGCTCTCCTTTGAACAAATCGAGTCGAATAAATTTATATTCAATATTTAGCAGGGAAAGTAAAAGTCTAACTTTATATACGTTTCCAGAAAGTTCGTGACCGTATAGTTTAATCATGATTATTGTTTTCTGGTTCTTTATTTACCGAACGATTGTTTGGCTGGTACAATCACTTTACCGAACGTTCATTAAAAAGTCAAGCAAAATTTTCTTAATCCTTGTTATTTTTTGTGATGTCTGGATTTCAGAGTTTTTGCAGAGCAATAAATTAAATAAAAAAAAGCGATCGCCAAGAACGGCAAGCGACGCGCCCCATCCCCATTAAACATCAATTAACCAAGAGAATACCAAGTCGATCGCCCTTTGCCGTGGCGAATTAACTTTTTCATCTCCAGCAACTCATTAACTCTGGCTTTAATGGTGCTACGACTGGCTTGAGTGTATCTAACAATATCTCCTGTAGTGATTCTGCCGTGTTCTTTCGCAAGTTCCAAAATTTGAACCGACAACTCTGGGAGATAACTTTGCATAATTTTTTCCCGCTCTAGTTTAACTGCCAAGCGGTCTTTTTGTCGTTTGAGCGATCGCAAGAAAAATAATAACCACGCATTCCAATCGGGTTTGTCTGTTTTTAAGCTTTGCTGTGTTCTTCTTAAAGCAAGATAATAACTATCCTTATTGTCTTCTACTACGGTTTCTAAGGAGCTAAAAGGAACGTAAGTATATCCACTTTTGAGTAATAGTAAAGTGGTTAAAACTCTTGATAGACGACCATTACCATCTTGAAAAGGATGAATAGCCAAAAAGCGAACGACGAAAATACCAATAATTAACAGAGGATGAAGTTGTTTTTCATCTAGAGAATTTCTCGTCCAGTAAACCAACTCCTCCATTAATATGGGAGTTTCAAAAGGGGAAGCAGTGGTAAACAAAATACCAAGACTTTTTCCATCTGGAGCAAATGCCTCGATATGATTGTCCATCATTTTATAGTTACCGCGATGCCGTTGATCTTTATGGCTATATTGCAACAACATAGAATGAAGCTGTTTGATATAGTTTTCGGTAATAGAGATTGTTTCCCAACTGTCGAATAACACCTGCATCACATCGGCATAGCCAGCCACTTCTTGTTCGTCGCGGGTAGTAAAAGATTTTTCCTCCAGATTACTCAGCAAAGTCTCAATTTGACGATCTGTTAATCTCGCGCCTTCAATTCGAGTCGATGAACCAATACTTTCAATCGTTGCGACTTTCCTTAATGCTGCCAATCTTTCAGGAGCTAGCGTCCCTAAAGCCTTCCACGCTCCTTTAAACTCATCTATTTCCGCAATGAGGTTGAGCATTTCGGGAGTTATATTGAGTGTCTTGATGTCCACATTATTAGTCTTGACCAATTATTAAACCAATTGTAGCCAATTAAAACCAATTAGAGCCAATTAAGTTTTTCTAGTTTTATTATTGGCGATGATTAATCCTAATATTGAATTCAATGCCTTATTCAAACGAACATTCGGTATAATAGAATCAAAATTAAGTAAAATAAATGCCCAAAGAAGAAGTAATCCCTAAACTAATTCCTGTATTTCGTCACTGTGGCTATGAGGGAGCAACAGTATCTCAGTTATCTAAAGCCACAGGACTTAAAAAAGCTAGTCTTTACCATTATTTTCAGGGTGGTAAAGAAGAAATGGCAAAAGCAGTTTTAGAATACATTAGCCATTGGATCGAAGAACATATTTTTGCTCCTCTGCAAACTGAAAAACCAGCACTAGATCGTCTTAACGCCATGTGTGCAGGAATAGATGAATTTTACAAAAGCGGACAAGACCCATGTTTTCTAGCGGTAATGTCTTTAGGCGAAGCAGATAATTTATTTCATCAGCAGCTAGAACAATCTCTCAAAAAATGGCTCGATACCTTAAGCGCGATCGCAGAAGAGACAGGAATCCCACCTCAACAAGCAAAAGAAAACGCTGAAGATGCGATGATAACTATTCAGGGGGCGTTAGTTTTAGTTAGAGTTACCAAAGATACTCAGGTTTTTCACCGTGCGATCGCCAAAATACCAGAGATTTTGTTATCAAATTAAATTACTAATTATCCTGTTTAAGATTAGCTGCGGTTTGACCAAAAAGAATTTTTTTACTTTCTTCTGTTACGGTTGGCTGACTGGAAACTTCTTGGCTTTTTTCATAGGCCCTAATTACGGCTGGACGAGCAGCAATATTATTAAACCAGCGTTTGAGATGGGGAAAATCATCCAGGTTTTGTTGTTGTTTAGCATAAGGAACAATCCAAGGGTAACAAGCCATATCAGCGATCGAATATGCCCCTGCTATGTAGTCTCTTCCTGCTAATTGCTTATTCAATACCCCATATAGTCGATTAGTTTCTTTAACATAGCGATCGATCGCATAGGGAATTTTCTCTGGCGCATACTGACCGAAGTGATGGTTTTGTCCTGCCATTGGTCCTAAACCACCAATTTGCCAGAATAGCCATTCGTTTACTACCTTGAGATCGCGCCAATTAGAAGAAAAAAATTTTCCTGTTTTCTCTGCCAGGTAAAGTAAAATTGCTCCTGATTCAAACACAGATATTGGTTCGCCACCATCAGGAGGCGTTGTATCTATTATGGCTGGCATCCGATTATTGGGAGAAATTTGCAAAAATTCGGGCTTGAATTGATCCCCTTTCCCAATATTAACTGGATGAATTTGATAATCTACTTCCGCTTCTTCTAGAAAGATAGTTATTTTGTGACCGTTTGGCGTGGGCCAGTAATACAGTTGGATAGTCATAATTTTTAGTCTATTGAATTTTACAGGAATCAAGATCGAAAAGAATGAAAACGATTAACTGAGAGATTAGAACCTATAACTTATGCTCTTAGTTTGTCAGCTATCCAATGCTTAACCTTCTGAAATGTTTGCTTCGACTATATTCTTAGCGAAGCTTTGATAGGCACCACCAATTTGTTTTGCCATTGTGTCAGGAAACACATGGAAATCATTACTATTTAAAGCTGCAATAATCGCTTCTGCCACTGAAATTGGTGGTTCGGCCATGGCTGTCAATCCTGCTGCATCTGCCATATCGGTAGCAATAGGACCAGGATGAATGCTCAATACTCTAATTCCCTGCTCGCCAAGAATTTCTCTAAGAGATTGAGTAATTGAGTAAGATGCAGCTTTAGATGCTGAGTAGGCAGCGAAATTGCCAAAGGCTTTCATTGAAACTACTGAGTTGAGTTGGGCAAATACCCCACCACCATTAGCTTTGAGGATAGGTACAAAGGCTTTTGCCATATTTATCAGTCCATAAACATTAATATCCATTTGGAATGATAAGGATTCAATGGCATCGGCAGCTAGTAATTCTCCCTCTTGGAAAGTCCCAGCATTGTTAATTACGATATCTACATCCCTAGCAGTTTCAGCAGCAGCATTAATAGATGCAGGATCGGCTAGATCGATATGGAGAGGAACAACTCTTGTTCCGTATTGTTTTACGAGAAAATCTACACTAGCTATATTTCTTACTGCTGCATAGACCTTAGCTGCACCTGCTGCTAAAAAAGTTTCGACAATAACTTTGCCAATACCGCGATTAGCACCAGTAACTAGAATCACTTTGTTGTTAATGTTTTCAGTCATTTTGTTGTTTCCTTCCAGCAATTTGAGATTTGTTAGTACGAAAAAACTAAACCGATTGGTCTAAGTTTGAGCAAAAAAATTAGCTATTATCCAAAAGCTTTAGCGCAGTTGATATTGCCCCTTTCAAGGTAAGTTCGTCTTTCATTACTCGACCAACTAGTGCGACTCCCTGGGTAGTACAGACTAAAAAGCGGGCAAGGTCTCTAGGCTCAACAGAAGAACCAATTTCACCAGATTCTCTTGCCTGCGTCAGAGCAGTGCAGAAAAGATCTTCTACCTTTTGCAAGTAAGACCGTAGCAGTTTCGCAATCTCTTCATGTTCGGTAGTAAAATCAGCAATATTGGTGCCGAGCATACAACCACAACTACCTGGTTGACTGTGCGTCTCTTGCCATTCTAAAATTAGTTGCTTAAGATTTTCCCAAGCCGATCCTTCAGAGAAAAGGCGATCGCGCATTTGGCTGACTGTAGTTTGAGAGTAATGCTCTAGGGCTTTGATAAAAAGCGATTTTTTATTGCCAAAAGTATCATACAAACTCTTTTTACCAATCCTCATATTTTTCATCAATTCTGAGAGACTGGTAGCCTCGTAACCATGAGCCCAAAATACTTCCATTGCTTTAGTTAGGGCAACTTCTGTATCGAATTGTTTTTGAGGGCCACGGGTCATAAGCGGTTTGTTTTTTATCGACAAATTAAATCTAGCACAACTTAAACCAATCGGTCAATGTTTTATTTACAACATTTCTTCTGAGGCATAAAAAGTTGATTTAAAAAGGCTTTTCACTGACGGAGAAACAACCGCGCTAGACCAAACTCTGTCTGCGTTTCATCGCGTGAAGACCTTGGAGATAAAATGGTAGTTTATTAGAAGAGATCGCATCTATTAATACAATTGCTGAAAAGTGATCGCTCTCAAGAGATTATTAATTATTCTAAAGAAATACTTTTACAGCAAAATGAAACAAACTCAAAAATTTACAGCAATTATTGAACGGGAAGATGATGGTTATGTTTCGCTTTGTCCAGAATTAGATATTGCTAGTCAAGGTTTAACAAGAGAGGAAGCACAAGCAAACTTAGTAGAAGCAATTGAACTATTTTTAGAAGTTGCCGATCCTGGGGAAATTACAAAGCGTTTAACAAAAGAAACCTTTGTTACTCAACTGGAGATAAATATTGGGTAAATTAGGAGTTTTTTCTGGTCAAGAAATTTGTAAAATTCTAGGAAAACATGGATTTATTAAAGTAAGACAAAAAGGCAGTCATATAATTATGCAAAAGCGTGACTGCGACTCTACCATTACTGTGCCTGTACCTAATCATTCTTCCATCAGAATTGGAACCCTAAAATCAATTATTCGTCAGTCACAATTACCCAGCTCTCTTTTTGAAGTTTAAGAAAAGCGATCGCCTAAACAAACATCAAAGACGATCGCATTATATTTAAGCCAATAACTCTACAGGTAATCGCTTAAAAGTTAAACGCTCATCTTCTACATCCACAAAGATAGTATCTCCAGCTTGGAATTCCCCTCGCAAGATCGATTTAGCGATCGCAGTTTCTAAATATCTTTGTATTGCTCGTTTCAATGGTCTGGCACCGTATACAGGGTCGTAACCTATATCAGCTAAGAAATCCAAAGCTACTTCAGACATCTTCAGAGCAAGTTTTTGTTCTGCTAAACGTTGCTCTAAATTTTTAACTTGCAGCTTAACAATTTGCTGTAGTTGAGACTTGAGTAGAGCATGGAAGATAATAATCTCGTCGATACGGTTGAGAAATTCAGGACGGAAACTATTCCGCATGGCATCCATAACTCGCGATCGCATTTCTTCATATTGGGAATCATCTCCGGCAATATCGAGGATATATTGTGAACCGATATTACTGGTCATAATAATAATCGAATTGCGGAAATCTACTGTGCGACCTTGAGAATCAGTTAATCTACCATCATCAAGAATTTGCAGCATGATGTTAAACACATCATTATGGGCTTTTTCTATTTCGTCAAAGAGAATAACTGAATAAGGGCGACGACGGATAGCCTCAGTAAGTTGACCTCCTTCTTCATAACCTACATACCCAGGAGGTGCACCGACTAACCGAGAAACGCTGTGTTTCTCCATATACTCGGACATATCAATTCTTACTAAAGCCTCTTCGGTATCAAATAAATTGGTAGCCAACGCTTTAGCCAATTCAGTTTTACCTACCCCAGTAGGACCAAGGAAAATAAAACTAGCGGTAGGACGATTAGGATCGGCAAGTCCAGCGCGAGAACGCTGAATCGAGTCGGCTACGGCAGTTACGGCTTCTTCTTGTCCGATTACTCTTTCGTGTAATTCATCTTCGAGATGGAGAAGTTTTTCTTTTTCTGATTCTACCAGCTTACTCAGAGGAATTCCTGTCCATTTAGAAATGATTTCAGCAATATCTGACTCTAATACTTCTTCTCGTAGGAGTGAGCGTCCTGTAACTTGTTTTTCTTCTAGTTTATTTTCAATTTCTTTGACTTGACGCTGCAAATCAGTCAGTTTACCATAACGTAATTCCGCAGCACGATTGAGATCGTAATCTCTTTCTGCTTGTTGAATTTCGAGATTAACTTTATCGATTTCTTCTTTGAGAGTTTGAATTTTATCGATAACTTCTTTTTCTGATTGCCATTGAGCGTTCAATTCAGATTGTTCTTCTTTGAGATTAGCTAACTCCTGTTCGAGTTTGTTTAGTCTTTCTTTAGAGAGGGCATCTTCTTCTTTTTGTAAGGAAAGACGTTCCATTTCTAACTGAAGAATTTTTCGATCGATCTCATCTAACTCTTCTGGTTTAGAAGTAATCTCCATTTTCAGTTTAGCTGCTGCCTCATCCACCAGATCGATCGCCTTGTCTGGTAAAAATCGATCGCTGATATATCTATTAGATAAGGTTGCTGCTGCCACTAAAGCTGTATCAGAAATTTTAACCCCGTGGTGAACTTCATAACGTTCTTTCAATCCCCTTAAAATAGAGATCGTATCGATTTCGTTGGGTTCATCGACTAAAACAGATTGAAAACGTCTTTCTAAGGCTGCATCTTTTTCGATATACTTACGATATTCATCTAAGGTTGTTGCCCCAATACAGCGCAATTCTCCCCTAGCTAGCATAGGTTTGAGTAAGTTACCCGCATCCATCGATCCTTGAGTTGCCCCCGCACCGACAACAGTATGAATCTCATCAATAAACATGATGATATTACCTTCCGACTCGGTAACTTCTTTAAGAACAGCTTTCAGCCTTTCTTCAAATTCCCCGCGATATTTTGCCCCAGCAATTAACGCACCCATATCTAAAGCGACTAATTTGCGATCGCGGAGGGATTCAGGTACATCACGGTTGACAATTCTTTGAGCTAGTCCTTCTACAATAGCTGTTTTACCTACCCCTGGTTCACCAATAAGCACAGGATTATTTTTAGTCCGACGGGAGAGGATCTGGATTGTACGGCGAATTTCTTCATCTCTGCCAATCACGGGATCGAGTTTACCTTCTCTAGCAAGTTGGGTTAATTCTCGTCCATATTTTTCCAAAGATTGATATTTTCCTTCTGGATTTTGGTCAGTTACTTTTTGATTACCCCGCACTTGTTTGATGATCTCCTTCAGTTTAGATTCAGTTAAACCAAACTCTTGAAATAGTTTACGTCCCCAGCGATCGTCTTTAGCGTATCCTAAAGCTATATGCTCGATCGAAATATATTCGTCGCCAAAATCTTGACGGTATTTTTCTGCGCGATCGAATAAACTATCTAAGCTGCGTCCTAAGTAAATAGAATCTCCTAAATTAGATATTTTCGGCTGACTATCGATAAAATCATCGGTTTTATCCCGCAGACGTTGGACACTAATATCTGCCTTATTAAAAATACTAGTAGCTAGCCCTTCTTCTTCAATTAAGGCTTTAAATAAATGTTCGCTTTCTATTTGTTGATGTTGATTTTGTTTGGCAATATCAGGAGTACGAACAACTGCACCCCAAGCCTTTTCAGTGAATTTTTTCGGATCTGTTGGTTGCATAGGCTGATTCCAATTTTAAATAATATTAACTATGTAGTAATAAGGTAGTAAAATACTCTCAAAATCCAGCTTATTAATCAGATTTCTAGCAAAAGTAAATTAGAAATTAGACCCCGTAAGTTTTGAATTCACTCAAACGATATTAGGTGTAACTATGCCAGAAATTTATTGAGAGTCTTATATCTAAATTGTAGTGATTTTGACTTAATTACCTGGGGAGGATACCCCTACTTCAACAGTCTGGTTTCCCAATATTCAGTTGGTGTTGCTAATTTAAACATATAGCAATCAGGAATGATTCATGAAAAAAACTGTAGTGTGAGCATCTTGCTCACGCGAGCGATCCGCTCGCACTTATCCCCCTGCTCCTCCGCCCCTCTGCTCCCCTGCTACCCTAACCAGACAATTGAAATGAAGATAAGCTTATTTCTCCAATCTCACCACATACCACTGTAAATACTTTCCCGTACCTACATCTAACTCAAAATAATTTTCCATTAAATGTTGAGCTTGTTTCTCTAAAGAATCAAATTTCTCTAACTCTCTGGGAATATCAACTTCTCCAGAGGATAAAATAGCTTCAAGTTTGTGTTGCAATTCTTGAGGAGTCATAAATTGTTCTGGCTGATCTGTTTCGAGAACAACAAATGCATCCTCTTGATACATAATTGAGTCTGCCATAATTATCAAAATGGTGGTAATTAAATTATCAGATTTTATCTGATTGGTGAGAGTTTTAGTTGCCAAATGTCTTTCGTCAATGGTTTTTCGTCATTTGTCTGTTTTCAAACATAGTCTTCAGATGCTATAAAATTTTAGTGAGCAGAAGTAGAGAAGACAATTATCAAAGTAAATAATCACTTCACATCGTTAACTCACTACTCACTACTTAATTATTGAACTTATTCAAGAAGTCTAATCTTCTCCTTCTACTTGAGCGCGATATTCAACAGCAGACAGAGTATCGGTTAGTTCATCATCAGGATTGTCTACTCGTACTTTAAGCAGCCAACCCTCGCCATAAGGATCCTCAGAGATCGATTCTGGTGATTCAACCATCTCTTCATTTGTTTCAATAACTGTTCCAGAAACAGGAGGGTATAAATCTTCAACTGCTTTAACTGATTCGATCGTACCAAAACTTTCTCCAACTGATACTGCATCCCCTACTTCTGGTAATTCGAGAAAAACAATATCTCCTAATTGATCGATCGCAAAAGCACTGACACCAATAGTCGCAATTTCTCCATCTAGACGAACGTATTCATGACTATCTAGATATTTTAGATCTTCAGGATATTCTAGTTCCATCCTCTATCCTCAATTGTTTTCTTAATAAAGCTAAGTTTACAAGGCTTTTTTTTCATTAAAAACCAATATGAACTAATTTAACCAAGGTTTCTGCTGATTATTAGTCTCTCATAATAGTCGTTAACAAGCTATTTTTCCCTAATTTCAGGTAAAAAATATAAGGTTAAGAAATTGAGTAATGGTTGATAACCTTGTAGTTCCTCTCGACCTGTAAAATTAGTTTTATATTTTCCTAATATTTAATGCTGCTCTAGAGAGCTAATTTGGCAATGCCTCTTTGCATTGGCTAACGCGATTAGGAGTATGTACTTAAAACAACTTGTAATCAAAACTCTAAATCTTCGATCGTTTTATGGATATCCGTACTGTTTCCACGACTCCTTTTTCAGATCAAAAACCAGGTACTTCCGGGCTGCGTAAGTCCGTAACTGTTTTTCAAAAACCTCATTATCTCGAAAACTTTGTTCAGTCTATTTTTGATTCCCTCGAAGGCTGTCAAGGTCAAACTTTAGTATTAGGTGGTGATGGTCGTTACTACAACCGCCAAGCCATCCAGACAATTCTCAAAATGGCAGCAGCTAACGGAATTGGGCGCATTTTAGTTGGTCGTGGAGGTATTTTATCAACTCCAGCAGCCTCTTGTATTATCCGTAAATATAAAGCGTTTGGCGGTATTATTCTTTCTGCCAGTCATAATCCAGGGGGACCTGATGGGGATTTTGGTATCAAATATAATATTACTAATGGTGGTCCTGCACCAGAAAAGGTGACAGAAGCAATTTATGCTCGTTCAAAAGTCATAGATAGTTATAAGATTGCTGACGTAGCAGATATCAATCTAGATAAACTTTCTGTTTCCCGTATTGGTGAGATGGGAGTAGAAGTAATCGATCCCGTAGAACCTTATGCTCGTTTAATGGAATCTTTGTTCGATTTCGATCGCATTCGTGAATTAATTAAGGGCGATTCTTTTAGTCTTTGTATGGACTCTCTCCATGCGGTTACAGGCCCTTATGCTAAAAATATCTTAGAACAGCGTTTGGGTGCGCCTGGGGGTACAGTACAAAATGGAGAGCCTTTAGAAGATTTTGGCGGTGGACATCCAGACCCCAATTTAGTTTATGCTCACGATTTAGTGGAAGTAATGTTTGCTGATAATGCACCAGATTTTGGGGCTGCTTCCGATGGGGATGGCGATCGCAATATGATCTTAGGTAATAAGTTTTTTGTTACTCCTAGTGATAGTCTGGCTGTTTTAACTGCCAATGCTCATTTAGTCCCTGGTTACAAGGATGGGTTATCAGGGGTTGCTCGTTCTATGCCTACTAGTGCAGCAGTCGATCGAGTAGCAGCTAAACTAGGAATTGATTGCTATGAAACCCCCACAGGTTGGAAGTTCTTTGGTAATCTTCTCGATGCTGATAAAGCGACTCTCTGCGGTGAAGAAAGCTTTGGTACTGGTTCAAACCACGTCAGGGAAAAAGATGGACTCTGGGCAGTTCTTTTTTGGCTGAATATCTTAGCTGTTAAAGGAGAATCCGTAGAGGATATTGTTCGCAATCATTGGCAAACTTATGGACGCAATTTCTACTCTCGTCACGACTATGAAGAAGTAGCTAAAGAACCTGCTACAGAATTAATGGAGAGGTTGCGCAGTTCTGTGGGCGAAATGAAAGGTAAAAAATTTGGTGCTTATGAAGTAGATTACGCTGACGATTTTAGTTACACCGATCCTATCGATGGTAGTGTCAGTAGTAAGCAAGGGATTAGGATTGGTTTTACTGATGGTTCGCGGATTGTTTTTCGTCTCTCTGGTACAGGTACAAAAGGTGCAACTTTAAGGGTTTATCTGGAAAGTTATGAACCAGATGCGAGTAAGCATAGTGTAGAAACCCAAGCAGCACTCAAACCGCTAATCGATTTAGCCGAAGAAATAGCCCAAATTCGCAAGTTTACAGAACGGGAAGAACCCACTGTAATTACTTAAATTAGAATTGATTTTGACTTAGAGTAGGGTGGACAATATGTCCGCCCTTGATAACAATCAAAGCCTAGTAATAAAGAATGCTATCTCAAACATTTCAAGATTTATCTACACAGGAATTTGTCGGTCTGCCAGCTTTTCCTGGAACGAGTTGGGTTGTTTTGGGTTGAACCTGTAGATATATAAAGTAGCATCAAATTTTGACGATAAATTAGATAAAAAAACGGTCATAGGATCGGCGATAGGAAAGCGGTCTTTGCAAAGAAAAATAATTTTATAATCGCTCTTGGTTAAATAACTAGCAAGAATTTTGGCTTCTTCAGTCTTTTTTGATTCGTGAGTAATACAAATTTTTTTATGTCTGGACATGTGACGATAAAAGCTAGAATAAAAATGTAGCTCCAAATAAAAGATATAACTTTAAAGATATGACTTTTATTGCAGAAACTGTAAACCCCCAAGAAATTAGACAACAGCTTTACTTGTCTCAAGAGCGAATGAGCCATTTACTACACGTTAGTGCGAAAACCTTATGGCGTTGGGAAAATAAGGAAACTAGCCCTAATAGTAAAGCCAAAACTAACCTGCTAAAACTTAAGCAAATTGCCGATCTGGTGCATAAAGTATATACTCCAGAAGGGGTAGCGGAGTTTATACATACACCAATAGCGGATTTAGATGGACAGACTCCCTATGAAGTTATCTCTCTAGGAAAATACGATCGCGTTATAGCTATCTTAGCTGCTGATTACGAAGGGTTGGGTTACTAATTAGTGCTTCAAGATTTAATTCAACCTTGGTCTGGAAAAGCTTATCGTCATCTTCCTGATGGAAATTATAATGTTTTTGATTTTAGCTATACGGGACTAGCAAATAACAATCGCTGGAATATTCAAGGAGAACAAACACTATACTTAGCAGGTAGTGTAGATGTAGCAGTAGGTGAATGGTCGCGTCACTTTCAATTTGATCGCTCCCAAAAGTTAGCAGCAAAAACCAAGCGCAGAAAAGTATATTGTTTTGATGTTCAGCTTAACCATACTCTTAATTTGTGCGATTGTATTTGTTGGCAACAGCTATCACTTAAAGATGCACCTAATTGTTTTCTCAATAAAAATATTGCCCGTGCAACGGCTCAATTTATTCGTGCTTCAACTGTAGTAGAAGCTATATTCGTTCCGTCTATGGTATTTCTGGATCGCCTGGATAAGTGGGTATTGGTAATATTTTTAGAGAAATTACCTATAAATGAGCCTTTGGAGTTTTTACCAGAAGTTACAGACTATGGTTATTTGAATCTAGAGAGTGAATAGTATTTTTCTTAGTAACAATCTGCTACAGTCGATAAGCTCAGTGTCAGGAATTACATACAATATAAGTCATTAACCAGTAACACACATTTTAAAGCAAAGCATGACCAAAACTGTTGCTCAGGGAATGACTCGTAACCCCATTACCGTAACTCCACAAACACCTCTCGAAGAGGCGATTAAAATCTTGGCAGAAAAGAAAATTAGTGGTTTACCAGTACAAGATGAGGCTGGCAAATTAGTAGGGGTAATCTCGGAAACAGATTTAATGTGGCAAGAAACAGGGGTAGAACCACCACCTTATATTATGATTCTCGATAGTCTTATTTATCTCCAAAACCCTGCTCGGTACAACAAAGAAATTCATAAAGCTTTAGGACAAACAGTGGGAGAGGTGATGAGCGATAAACCAATTACCATCCAACTCGATCGCTCTTTAAAAGAAGCTGCTCAAACTATGCACGAAAAACAAATCCGCCGTCTCCCCGTAGTTGACAATGAAGGTAAGTTAGTCGGTATTTTAACTCAGGGAGATATTATTCGGATGATGGCAGCAGAGTAAACTTCTGGCAGAAATCTTCTTATTCTTAATGTATAGGTTGGGAAAGACCAGAAAGACAGAGATTTAATCATCAACAATTGACAATTAACAATCCAAGAAAGATCAATGAGTATTACACCAGAATCCGTACAGCAACTATTAAAATCGGAAAATTTTGGCGATCGCATTAGAGGATTAAATCAACTGCGACAAATGGAAACCAAAATGGCTTTTGAGTTAATTAAACCAATGGTGACAGATAAAAATACTCGTGTGCGGTATGCAGCAGTTAGCCAATTTGATACTTTGGGACAAGAAGATTTAGTCGCTTCTCTAGAAATTTTGCGCGATCGTCTTTACAATGATCCAGAACCTGACGTACAAGCAGCAGCAGCAGATGCGCTTGGCGGTTTAAAGTTAACCGAAGCTTTTGATGATTTATCAAAAATGTATCATCAAAGTTCTGATTGGCTAATTCAATTTAGCATTATTGCTACCCTAGGAGAGTTAGGAGAACCTCGTGGTTTTGATTTACTACAAGAAGCTTTAACCTCAGATAATAATTTGGTACAAACTGCTGCTATTAGCTCTTTAGGGGAACTAGGTGATAATCGAGCTATACCTCTGTTGATTCCTTTTGCTAATAATGATGATTGGCAGGTACGTTATCGTCTTACTCAAGCTTTGGGAAGATTAGGTGGAGAACAAGCTAATGTTGCTCTAGAAAAACTAGCTCAAGATGAAGTTGAACAAGTAGCACAAGAAGCCAAAAATAATTTGAGTAATTAATTAAGTATACATAGCAATCCTATTTTATTTGTGAGAGTTCTTGTAGTTAAATGTCTTTCGTCATTTGTTTATTCTCACATATAATTCCTGATTGCTATATTTCAAAAACAATCTTTTTTTCTTGAACTCTAAAAAGATTGTCAATTTAGTCAAATTAATCAACAATAAGCTATTTTAGACAAGGTTTTAAAGTAGTTTAAAAAAAACTGTCCCCTGTAGATTGGGAATACCTGGAGTCTGTGTCCGCTACTTTCAGTGAGTGGTCATCGGAAGCGGACGAGGAAGCTTATACCAATTCTCAAAAGTCACTGGAGACTTGATTCAGAACCAAAAATCATAGCTTAAAAACTTACAAGCTTTGCAAAGCAAAGCTTTTGGATATCTTGATTAATAAAAAAGAATTTGGTTATCTATCTAGCTAGTTTTGAGAAATGGTATTATCACGATCTTGTCCAAAAATCCCTTCAGCAATTATTTAATTTATGATGACCCTTTTGAACCTCTTATTTCTAACATTGTCGAACTCTGAAGTTTATATCTCAGGGTTTTGAAGATGAGTAGTTTCGTATTGAACTAAAATATTTCCTGTCGATCAAGATTGCATTTACAAAAAATTCAAGATAATCAACCATTAGCTACCTTATTTAATCCAGCAAAGTCAAACAATTCTGTATCTGCTAATTGAGAAGGAGATACATTTTGAAGACTACGAAAAATACTATCAATCCTACCAGGGGTTTCTCTTTCCCAAGTCTGTAACATTTCCTTGATTTTAGCTCTTTGTAAATTTTCTTGAGAACCACAAAGATTGCAAGGAATAATTGGAAATTTTCTTGCATTAGCATAACGAATAATTTCTCTTTCCGAACAATATGCTAAAGGTCTAATAACAATGTTTTTTCCATCATCGGTTAATAGTTTGGGAGGCATTGCTTTCAACCTGCCACCATAAAACATATTTAAAAATAGAGTTTCTACAATATCATCCCGATGATGACCTAAAGCAATTTTAGTCACCCCCTCTTCCTCAGCAACGCGATAGAGAACACCACGACGCAAGCGCGAACACAAACCACACATAGTTTTTCCTTCAGGAATTATGCTAGTTACGGTGCTATAGGTGTCTTGTTCGACAATGCGATAAGGAACATTTAACGAGGCTAAGTACTGCGGTAATATGTGTTCAGGAAAACCTGGTTGTTTTTGGTCTAAGTTAACTGCTAATATCTCAAACTTTATCGGAGCTTTTCGTTGCAAACTAAGCAGCAAATCCAGCATTGTGTATGAATCTTTGCCTCCAGACAAACAGACCATCACACGATCGCCTTCTTCGATCATATTATAGTCAGCGATCGATTTTCCTACTAAACCTCTTAATCGCGCCTGGAGTTTTTTAAAATTCTTAGAAGTACGAACTTTGGTCGCTTCCATATTTATTTCGATATTGACATAACAGTTTTGATTAACTCAACTGTAATGATAACAATTTAGTAGACTAAGTAATAGTGCCAAGTTTTTAAATTACGATTTACCTGCTGATAAAATTGAGTATATCATCACCGATTTTGTTAAGAAAAATCGTCCTCATACTTCTTTTTATATTCGTCCTTTAATTTATACTTCCAGTTTGGGAATAGCACCGAGATTACATCAAATCAAAAAAGATTTCTTGGTTTATGGATTAGAAATGGCAAATGAACTATATCCTGAAGGTATTAACTGTAGAATTATTTCTTGGTATCGACAAGAAGACCGTAGTTTCCCTTTAAAAGCAAAAACAAGCGCGTCTTATATTACTTCATCCCTAGCCAAAACTGAAGCAGTAGAATCTGGTTTTGATGAAGCAATTTTACTGAATTCCCAAGGAAAAGTTGCTGACAGTTCGGCAGCAAATATTTTTATTGTGAGAAATAAAAAATTAATTACTCCTGGGTTCGATCGAGATATTCTTGAAGAAATTACTAGAGATAGTATTTTTAAAATTGCCCGAAATTTAGGAATTGAAACTCAAGAAAGACCTATAGATAAATCCGAGCTATATATCGCTGATGAAGTTTTTCTATGTGGGACAGCACTTAAGATAGCTCATGTTAAAAAAATCGAAAATTATCATTTGCCAAATCACCAACCCATTGGCAAACTACTCAAAGAAAAATTAACAGCAATTGTAGAAAGGATAGATCCTAAATATCAAGATTGGATTTCAATTATAAACATCTCCTGACAAGAAAAGAAAAAGTAATAAAATAAGCGATAACTAATCTTGAGAAGAAAAAGTCTCGGTTATTTCTTCCTCACTAAAAGAGTTAGTTGTCTGAATAATATAAGGTAATTTAGCTCCTACTAGTCCTTGTTTAATCCTTTCAGGGGTAGAATCAAACAAAATAAACAGAGGATAGAAACTATCTGCTGCTTCGCTTAACATGTGCTGTTCTCTAGGAGGCATCAACCATTCATAGTCTCGATCGAGATATACTTGAGTCTGTCGCCAACGACCAAGTAAATGAGAAAAGTCTTCGTGGGGACGATGAATAAATACTAATATTTCTGCTCCCATTTTAATTTTCCATTCGGGATCGCACATCAAAATAGCTAAATCGCAGGGTAGATGAGTAGCTACGGGGATAGAAGAAGTATTAACAGATAGCTTGTTTGTTGATTGAATCTGGCGAATTCGGACTATAGGTAAAGGAATAGTAATTAAACTTTGTTCTGGTCGTCTAATACTCGGAAGTTTCTCTAGATAAGGACGATATTGCTTAAGAAGAGCGATCGCACTAGTGCGATCGCTGTATTTTGCTAGTAAAATTTCAAAGTCTGATTGCTTAACAGGCATAACCGAGAGGATTAACCTAATTGATCGAAAATAGAGAACATTGGTAAATACATAGACAGCAAAATAGTCCCTACCATAACAGCGATACCTACCATCATCAGAGGTTCAATAATACTGGTTAAAGCCTTAACTGCTTGTTCTACTTCATCTTCATAGAAGTCAGCTACCTTTTCCATCATGGCATCCAATTCGCCAGTTTCTTCCCCAATACTGATCATTTGAATTGCTAGAGGAGGAAACACTTTTTCTTTTTGGATAGCTAAGCTAATCATGCCACCTTGTTGTACATCCTTCTTAGCAGCTTGTACCGCATTGACAATTACTTGGTTGCCAATAATACTACAAACAATATCAAAACATTGCAGTACAGGAACACCAGAACTTGTTAAAGTACCAAATACCCGACAAAAGCGAGCTACAGCTGATTTTTCATTCAGATCTCCAAATAGAGGCATCTTAAGAAAGAAAGCATCTATTTGCAACCTCCCTATAGGAGTTTTGTAATACTGACGAAAAGCAAAGCTAAGTCCCATAAACACAACTATAGGAATGATAGCTCGCCAACTTCTGAGCATTGAACTCAGCCAGAGCATAAACTTGGTTAAAGCAGGTAATTCTGCCCCTAATTGGTCAAAAATTCCCGCAAATACAGGTATGAGAAAAATGGTCATCCCCAAAAAAGCAATGACAGCAAAAATACCCACCGTAACTGGATAAGTCATAGCGGACTTAATTTGGTTTTGCAGTTTAGCAATATTTTCTAGTAGTTTAGAAAGGCGATCGAGAACTTCATCGAGTACCCCACCCACTTCCCCTGCTTCTACCATACTGACGTAAAGATCGTCGAAACATTCGGGGTATTTACTCATCGAACTAGAGAGATTATTTCCCTGTTGTACTTCGGCACTAATACCCAACAAAGCTCTTTTCAGTTTTGGATTAGGAGCTTGATCTGCCAAAATACCTAAAGCCCTTACAATTGCTACCCCTGCATTAGTCATCACCGAAAACTGGCGGGAAAATACCGCCTTATCTTTGACTTTGACTTTACTTAAAGCCATCTCTAATTGAGATAGGTCAAAATTGAAACTAGATTTAGTGATTTTACCTACAGCTACATATCTATTGATTAAAATACTACGAGCTTGTTCTGGGGAGGCAGCTTCAACTTTTTCGTTGAGGACTTTTCCTGAATGGTCTCTAACCTTAGCAATATAGACAGTCATAGATTAAATAAGCGATCGAATCAATAAAAATACAATTAATAGTGATTAAATTAACTAAAAGCGGTGCAGCGCGGTCTTGCGAGACAGTCCGTTGGCGGGGTTTCCCCGCTTAAAGGAACTGTCGAGGGCGGGGGTTTCCCCCCTTCGGGTTCAGCAGTTTGCTCAAGTCGGGAAACCC
>JASJDI010000053.1 GCA_030065155.1 Xenococcaceae cyanobacterium MO_188.B29 | reverse complement strand
ATCTAGATGGGAGTAATGGTTTTGTTATCAATGGTACCAGTAGTGGAGATTTTAGTGGTACTTCTGTAAGTGGTGCAGGAGATGTTAATGGTGATGGTATTGATGACCTGATTATTGGGGCAAATTTTGCCAATAGTAATGCAGGGGAAAGTTACGTTGTCTTTGGTCAGGATAGTGGGTTCAATGCTAGTTTCAATCTTGCCAATCTAGATGGGAGTAATGGTTTTGTTATCAATGGTACCAGTAGTGGAGATTTTAGTGGTACTTCTGTAAGTAGTGCAGGAGATATTAATGGTGATGGATTTAGCGATCTGATTGTAGGTGCTACTAATGCCAATGTTAATAATCGAGAAAATGCAGGTCAAGCCTACGTTATTTTAGGAACAGATGCAGAATTTAACTCTAGTTTTGACTTATCTACTCTAAATGGTCAAAATGGTTTTGTTATTAATGGGGCTAATGCTGGCAATTTATTAGGTACTTCTGTCAGTAGTGCGGGGGATTTTAACGGCGATCGCTTAGAAGATATACTTATTAGTGAAGTAGGTGCTAATGAAGAAACAGGAACAAGTTATGTTTTGTTTGGTAGCACTGAACAATTTGACGCAATTGTAGATTTAGATGAATTAGAATCTAACCAAGGTTTTACTATTGAAGGTATTGAGACAGGCGATCGATCTGGTAATTCTGTTAGTGGCGCAGGAGATGTCAATGATGATGGGTTCGATGATTTACTTATTGGTGCGCCTCAAGCCGATCCTAATGATATTCGTGATGCAGGAGAAAGTTATCTTGTTTTTGGTCGAGGTACTCTTTTAGGTGATGTTGATGGAGATCGATTTTTTACTGGTAAAGATGTTAATGCTATTTCCCGCTATGTTGTGGGTTTAGATAGTGAATTTTCTGCTTTCCCAGATATAGACCCTCTGTTAGTCGCTGATATGAATAGAGATGGAACAATTTCTTCTCTAGATGCTACTTTAGTTGCTGGTTTAGTCTACGATATTTAACCAAAAAGCTTGGTTTGTCCTAAGCTAAATACAAACTGTACAAAGGCGTTCTAGAGAACGTCTTTGCTATTTAGAATGATTCTAACTTAATGAAAATATAAGTTTTCTGGTAAAAACAACGTTCAGAATAGTTGTGGGTAGTAGTTACAAGTTAAATGAAATATGCCACAAGTAACCATCGAATCAATCCTGCAAGAAAAACGCTTATTTAGTCCTTCTACTGAATTTTCCCAGAATGCTAGTATCAAAAGCTCCGAACAGTATCAGGGATTGTATCAAAAAGCAGCAGCCGATCCAGAGAAATTCTGGGGGGACTTAGCTGAACAAGAACTGCATTGGTTTCAAAAATGGGATACGGTGTTAGATTGGCAACCACCTTTTGCTAAATGGTTTGTCAATGGCAAAATCAATATTTCCTACAATTGCCTCGATCGCCATCTCACTACTTGGCGTAAAAATAAAGCAGCTTTAATTTGGGAGGGAGAACCAGGAGACTCCCGTACCCTAACCTATGCCCAATTGCATCGAGAAGTGTGCCAGATGGCAAATGTCATCAAAGAGTTGGGAATTAAAAAAGGCGATCGTGTGGGTATTTATATGCCTATGATACCTGAAGCTGCGATCGCCATGTTGGCCTGTGCTAGAATTGGCGCACCCCATAGCGTTGTCTTTGGTGGTTTTAGCTCAGAAGCCCTCAAATCCCGTTTACTGGATGCAGAAGCTAAACTAGTAATTACTGCTGATGGTGGTTTTCGTAAAGATAAAATTGTCCCTCTCAAAAATGCTGTAGACCAAGCCTTAGCCGATAATGGCGTACCCAATGTAGAAAATGTTTTGGTAGTACAACGCACCAAGCAAGAAATACACATGGAAAAAGACAGAGATCATTGGTGGCACGACTTACAACCCAAAGCTTCTGCTAATTGTCCTGCTGAACCTATGGATAGTGAGGATTTACTATTTATCCTCTACACTAGTGGTACAACTGGTAAACCCAAAGGAGTAGTCCATACAACAGGCGGTTATAATTTGTACACTCATATGACCACTAAATGGACATTCGATCTCAAAGATACTGATGTCTACTGGTGTACTGCTGATGTAGGTTGGATTACAGGACATAGTTATATAGTCTATGGTCCTCTTTCTAACGGTGCAACTAGTTTAATGTATGAAGGTGCGCCCCGTGCTTCAAACCCTGGTTGTTTTTGGGATGTAGTAGAAAAATACGGCGTGACTATTTTTTATACAGCACCCACTGCTATTCGTGCTTTCATTAAGATGGGCGATGAGCATCCCAATGCCCGCGATCTTTCTTCTTTGCGTATTTTGGGAACTGTTGGTGAACCCATTAACCCTGAAGCCTGGATGTGGTATCATCAAGTTATTGGTGGAGAACGCTGCCCAATAGTAGATACTTGGTGGCAAACCGAAACAGGAGGATTTATGATTACTCCTCTGCCTGGGGCAACTGCAACCAAACCAGGTTCCGCTACTCTTCCCTTCCCTGGTATTATTGCTGATATCGTTGATTTAGAGGGAAATCCAGTAGGTACAAATGAGGGTGGTTATCTAGTTATCAAACATCCTTGGCCTAGTATGATGCGAACAGTATATAAAAACGATGCTCGCTTTCGTCGCACCTATTGGGAACATATCCCACCCAAAGATGGTAAATACATTTATTTTGCAGGAGATGGGGCAAGAAAAGACGAAGATGGTTATTTTTGGGTAATGGGAAGAGTTGACGATGTGATGAATATTTCTGGACACCGTTTAGGCACAATGGAAGTAGAATCTGCATTAGTTTCTCATCCTGCTGTAGCGGAAGCTGCGGTAGTTTCTCGCCCAGATGAAGTAAAAGGAGAAGATGTTTATGCCTTTGTTACTTTAGAAGGCACTCATGAACCTAGTGAAGAACTCAAAGCAGAACTAAAACAACACGTAGTTAAAGAGATAGGTGCGATCGCACGCCCAGGAGAAATCCGTTTTACCGATGCTTTACCAAAAACTCGATCGGGTAAGATTATCCGCCGTTTCTTAAGGAATTTGGCAGCAGGAGAAGAATTAGTCGGAGATATCTCGACAATGGAAGACTTAAGTGTCTTAGATAAGCTGCGGGAAGGTTAATCTTTGTTTTTTAGGATGAGTGTAATGCTCATCCTGAAACAATACTGTTCGGTTAAGAAGGTTGTCTGTTGAGACAGAGAGAGGGGAGACAAGGGAGAGAGCGAAGAGAGGGGAGATTAACCTTAAAAGTTGTCTCCTCCCACACTTCCCACACTTCCCACACTCCCTAATTCCATTAAGTTTTCAAGCTTATCCGAACAGTATTGCATCCTGAAATTCTTTATTCAGTTAAGTGTATTTGGTAATACAGAACCCATTTGAGATCTCTGTTTTTAACTACAAGGCTTACAGTCCAATTGTTTCAATATTAAAACAATCAAAACTGCTAAAATACACATTCTGTCATTAAACTACTGGCTAAACTAGCTTCTGAAAAAGCCTATTGTTCATAAAAAAGATACCAAATGGGTTCTATCCGATTGAATTGCGATCGCTTGCCCAGGAGAAATCCTGCGTGATCGCTTACTGATTTTCTTCTAATCCATATATAGTGTTTTTACTTGATAAATAACACTATATATAGTAGTTGACAGATTCCATTATTGTTTAACTTGTCACCAATGGTTCAAGAATCAGAAACCCTGGATTTGACACCAGGGTTTATTGTACTCATAAAGAGATCTTCAATGATGATGGTTTGTAACTGAATAGATGAGTGACTTGATTGGACATTATGGTTTTTCTGGAGGGTCTGGTTGATCTGGTTGATCTCGTTCAGTGTTGGAATTAGAGTAAGGTTGGGGTAAAGAAAGTAATTTCATTGTTTTATTCTCCTGTTGATTTTGTGTTGTTGTCTTTTACATTTCCTTTGTTAACATTATGCTGGTAGCCTTGGGAAAGTAAAAGACAGTGTAGGTACATCACATTTTAGATTTTGGATTATTGTTGACTTTCCAATATAGTGGGAAGTTTTGGCTCTTAAGCGAACAGTAGGGGAACATTATGACTTTTCTGGAGGGTCTGGTTGATCTGGTTGATCTCGTTCAGTGTTAGAATTAGAGTAAGCTTGGGGTAAAGAAAGTAATTTCATTGTTCTATTCTCCTGTTGATTTTGTGTTGTTGTCTTTTACATTTCCTTTGTTAAAATTATGCTGCTAACCTTGGGAAAGTAAAAGACAGTGTAGGTACATCAAATTTTAGATTTTAGATTATTTTTGACTTCCCATTCGATTAAGAAGTTTTGGCTCTTAACCAAACAGGAGGGGAACATTATGGCTTGTCGGGAATGTCTGGTCGATCTTCTTGATCTTTTTCAGTGTTAGAATTAGAGTAAGCTTGAGGTAAAGAAAGTAATTTCATTGTTCTATTCTCCTGTTGATTTTGTGTTGTTGTCTTTTACATTTCCTTTGTTAAAATTATGCTGCTAACCTTGGGAAAGTAACAGGGGAAAAATTCAGGTATTTTTTCAGGTAGTTATTCAGGTGTTTTTTCAGGTAGAGTGAAGAAACTTAAGTACCTGGGCAAATTTAATTGTGTACTTTTTGGAAGTAGAGGGAGCAGAGGAAGCAGGGGAAGCAGGGGAAGCAAGAGAAGAAAGGTGACCTTAACCATAATTCATTAACAAACAAATAATTCTGCTTACTTACTTGGATAAGTCTCTATAATTGGGGAAAATTTACTTGAGAAATATCTGAATGAACTCTTGGTATTCCCTCCTGTCAGGACTAGTTTTAAGTAGTGTTATCTCTTTTCCAGTTAAAGCTCAAATTACTATCGATGGCACTACCAATACTCAATTAACTCCGATTGATAATGGTGTAAGAATTGACGAGGGCGACCGTGCTGGAGGTAATTTATTTCATAGCTTTGACCAGTTTTCTGTCCTGAATGGAAGTGAGGCGTTTTTTAACAATGCTAACGATATCGTGAATATCTTTTCTCGCGTTACAGGGGGAAATATTTCCGATATTAATGGTTTAATTAGTGCCAATGGTAATGCCAATTTATTTTTGATTAACCCAGCAGGAATTATTTTTGGCGAAAGTGCTTCTTTAAATATCGGTGGTTCATTTTTGGCTAGTACCGCAGATAGTATTGTTTTTGGTGATAATGTAGAATTTTTGGCAACAGATTCAGATAATCCTCCTTTACTGACTATTAACATGCCGATTGGCTTGAATTTGAGTAATAATCCTGGGAATATTGTTAATCAATCCGTTGCTAACAACGGTAATGGTTTAGAAGTAGTTCCAGGAGAAACCATTACTCTAATAGGGGGCAATGTGGACTTAGATGGAGGAATAATTGAAGCTCCAGGAGGAAGAGTAGAGTTAGGAGGGTTATCAGCAGCAGGAGAAATTGACATTAATGCTGATGGTAGTCTCAGTTTTCCTGATGGAATAGCCAGAGGGGATATTACCTTGACTGACGCTTCTGAGGTCGATGTTAGAGCAGCAGGGGGCGGTAGTATTAGTATGAATGGTCGCAATATTGAAATTTCTGGGGGAGAATTGGGCCAGAGTAATTTATTCGCTGGAATAGCCCAAGATTTAGGCTCTCCCGAAGCTGTTGCTGGAGATATTACCCTCAATGCTACAGATACTATTACTGTGAGTCAAGGAAGTCGCATTTCCAATCGGGTAGAAGAATCTGGAGTAGGCAATGCAGGTGAGATTAATCTTACTACTACTAACCTATCTCTGAGAGAGGGAGGTCGATTAAGTGCTAGTACTTTTGGTCAGGGAAATGCGGGGGTAATTACCATTAATGCTTTGGGTACTATCTCCGCAGAGGGGGAAGACCAAGATGGAAACCGCAGTGGAATTGTCAGTCAGGTACAAGGAGAAGGAGACTCAGGTGAGATAGATATTACTACAACCGATCTGTCTCTAAGAAAGGGAGGTCGATTAAATGCCAGTACTTTTGGTCAGGGAAATGCGGGGGCGATTACCATTAATGCTTCCGGCACTATCTCCACAGAGGGGGAAACTCAAGCTGGAAATTCCAGTGGTATTTTCAGTCAGGTAATCGGAGAAGGAGACTCAGGTGGGATAGATATTACTACCACTAACCTATCTCTGAGAGAGGGAGGTCGAGTAAGTGCTACTACTTTTGGTCAGGGAAATGCAGGGGTAATTACCATTAATGCTTCGGGCACTATCTCTGCTGAGGGGGAAACTCAAACTGGATTGGCCAGTGGCATTTTGAGTCAGGTACAAGGAGAAGGAGACTCAGGTGAAATAGATATTACTACTGCTAACCTATCTCTGAGAGAGGGAGGTCGAGTAAGTGCCAGTACTTTGGGTCAGGGAAATGCGGGGGCGATTACTATTAAGGCTTCCGACACTATTTCAGTAGAGGGAGAAACTCAAGCTGGAAATTCCAGTGGCATTTTCACTCAGGTAATCGGAGAAGGCAACTCAGGTGAGATAGATATTACTACTACTAACCTATCTCTGAGAGAGGGAGGTCGAATAGATGCTACTACTTTTGGGCAGAAAAATGCGGGGGAAATTACCATTAATGCTTCCGACACTATCTCCGCTGAGGGCAAAGGTATTGATGGAATTCCCACTGGCATTTTCAGTACAGTAGCAGAATCTGGAGAAGGAGATGCCAATAACATTAAAATTAATACTAATAACCTATCTCTCACAAATGACGCACAGATATCAGTAGGGAGTTTCGGAAAAGGAAGTGCAGGAGATCTTGACATTCAAGCTAATTCAATAGCCTTGGATTCTGGAGCATCTTTGTTAGCATCAACTCCTGTAGGTACAGGTGGCAATATCACTCTGGAAATTGCTGAGGTTTTAACTTTACGGGATAACAGTACTATTTCTGCTGAAGCAACTAACGATGCTAATGGCGGTAATATCGAAATTAATTCTGATTTAGTCGTAGCATTCCCCAATCAAAACAACGATATTATTGCTAATGCAGAAGAAGGAAATGGGGGAAATATCAATATTACTACTAGAGGAATCTTTGGCATAGAAGAAAGAAGTTCTAACCCACCAAACAATACTAATGATATCGATCCTAGTTCCCAATTGGGGACAGATGGCATAATTACTATCAATGAACTGGAGGCTAATCCTGCCGAGGGAATAGAAGATATACCTAGATTTGTGATCGATCCTGATAAATTAGTGGTTTTCAGTCTTTGTAGTTTAGCCAGAGATAGCGAATTTTACTTCACAGCCAAGGGTGGTAATACACCCGATCCTGTGGAGATAAGAGATGAGGGAGTGATTGCTGTAGATTTAGTTGAACCTGTACCGTTTGAGGAAGAAGAGGAGCTCTTGAGCAGAGGAGCAAGGGAGCAAGGGAGCAGCGGTGGAAGCCCGCGTCGGCGCAAGACGCAAGGGAACGTCCACCAAGACAGAGGAGCAGAGGAGATGGAGAAAGAGATTGTGGAGGCTCAGGGATGGATTTTTCATGAGAACGGGGTTGTGGAGTTAGTGGCTTATAAAACCGATCCTAATGGTGCTCCTGTACAACCACAAGATCCTAGAGTTTGTCCTAATACTTCTTTTTAATGAGAAAGAAGAGAATTGTCCATTGTCCATTGTCCATTGTCCATTCAACACCTGCTTAAAAAACATGAGTTAAAGTAAACTACATAAGAATAAGCTCATGGATAAAACTTAATGTCAGTGCTAGATAAATTCTTCAGCCATTATAAAAATCGGCGGGTAGCAGTAATTTTAGCTTTGCTAGGTACAGTAACTCCTGTGGCTGGATTACAAAAATTTTATTTAGGACAACCTCTTTGGGGGTCTATTTATCTTTTATTATGGTCTACACCCATACCTCGTATTGCTTGTGCGATCGATGCTGTTTGGTATCTAATTCAGGATGTAGAACAGTTTGAAATGCAATTTAACGGCTATACTAACCAACAAATTAGAAATACAGATACACAACAAATAAGTGCGATCGCTGATGCCTTGAGAGAATTAGATAAATTGCGTCAAGATGGCTTAATGAGCGAATACGAGTTTGAACAAAAACGTCGCCAACTGCTCGATCGCATTGTCTAAAATCTATCTTTAAATTATCACTTGACAAATTTAATCTGTTTTTATTTTTAAGGGATAAGTATTGATTATGTCAGCTAACGAATAGGGATAAGTGTCATTAAATTTTCTCCCTTGTCTCCTTGTCTTCCTTGCCTCCCTTGTCCTGTCTCAACCTATCATTGCAAAATTGGCAGAGTACTATGTTTAATCCCCAAAAAGTTTTTATTCGACAGAAAATCATTAATAATCCTTATTCCCGTTTGGATAATTTGCTAGAAGTTCAAATTGCAGCAGAATTAGGAGTCAAAATAGACGTTAATCAAGCTTGTATTGATGATTGGTTGAGATTGCCTGGTATTTCTATTCATCAAGCGCGATCGCTCGTAGAATTAGTGGGGATGGGAATGCAATTACTCTGTCTGGAAGATGTAGCAGCAGCTATGAGCGTTCCTATTCATAGATTGCAACCCTTAGAACCAATTTTACATTTTGAATATCGCGATCATCGTAGTTGTCTATCTCCCCAGAAAATTAATCTTAATACCGCTTCTTTAGCAGAAATAGCGCAAATTCCTTTAGTAGAAACGAATTTAGCCCAAAGAATTTTAATCGATCGACAAGAAAATGGTAATTATCGTCATTTAGCCGATTTTCAACGTCGTCTTAGTCTTAATAGTAAACTAACTTCTCAATTGATGTATTATTTACAGTTTTGAACTATCTTTGCCTAAAAATATAGTTAAGTTATTTCTCTCTACTTATTGGCAACTCCAACCATTCACTCAGTTCATGAGCCAACCAGTCAAGTTCTATTTCAGCAAGTAAACCTCCTCCTCCAATGCTAAACTTTTTGGTTCCAGCCCAAATCTTGATTTGAGGTTTAACCTTTTTTGTGCCTCCTCTAGAAACTTTTACATAAGAAGTTTTGGTTCGCTCTAGCTTAATAATTGTTTGTCGAGCAGCAGGACGAGGACGATAGTAACTTAAACCAAAAAGTTGATATCTCAAGGAAATCTTTTTTTTGTCTACAGACAACCGAGTTTTTCCCAACAAAGTAAACAAAATTTGTATAATTAACCAAATGCCTACTCCTAGATGCCCTATAGCAAAGAAAGCCATAAACCAACCAAATGAACTCCAGCTACTTATTGCATGAGAGTACCAATTCACCAAAAATCCATTCCAGATAGTTGCAAACACAATTGTAGGTAACAAATCAAGGCTGAAACCTTTGGTTGGAATATAAATCTCTAAACGCTCATTTTCTTTTTTCAAAACTACTCTAGAATCTGCTGGTTTAGAAGCGACTAAGGCTGCCTTTTTTTGTGTTCTTTGACTTTCTAGTGCTTCTAGAGCTTCAGTAGCCGATTTCAAGCGTCGTTCCAGACTAGGTTCTGTTATCCATTGCAACCAACCAATAAAGGTAGGTGAGAGATTAACGTAATTCTCAAAATCAATCCGCAAATCTTTTTGAGGTAGCTCGGCTGGATGCTGTCCCGAAGCTAAATAGATTATGCTTGTTCCTAAACCGTAAAGATCGGAACCTGGTACTGCTCTTCCTCCAAACTGTTCGGGTGGCATATAGCCATAAGTCCCCACAACAGTTCTTGTGCCTCCTTCACTCACAGCAGCTTGTACTGAACCAAAATCTACCAAGTAAACTTGCCCCACGTTATTTCCAGATCTATCAGTAAGCAAAATGTTACCTGGCTTGATATCCCGATGGATAATAGGGGGATGAAGGCTATGAAGATAAATGAGAATTTCTAAAACGGCTTTAGCAATTTGCTTTAATTCTATTTCACTGAATGTCCGTCCTGCCTTGATATGCTCTTCCAAAGAAGAAGCATCAATATAACTTTGTACCAAAGCAAAACCCTTGCCAAAATTGGTTTCAATATCGAAATAATCAAGATAGCGAGGGATAGCTGGATGTTCAAGCTCTTTCAATGTTTTGGCTTCACGCTCAAAAAGCTTAAAAGTCCCCCATTCTAGTTCGCCACCAAAGGTTAATAGCTTAATGACAACTAAATCTTCTGTTTGTTGGTCTTGGGCTAGTAAAGTTTGCTGACCAGGTCTTTTGCCTAAATGCTTCTGAATTTCGTAACGCCCTTTTAATACATGAGAATTTAAAGGCATCTTTAGTATGTAAATAAAATTATTACATTAGTAATTATTATAGAGTATTTCTAGATAGAAATTTCAATTTATTCTTATACTTAAGTCTATAGTTTGATTTTACGCGCTCCCGAAGCAATCTACTCCGCAGTCCGCGCAGTACCATGATTTGCCTCGCGATTTTATTGCTAATATTCTTAATATGCTCAAATTTCAATACTCAAGTCTAATTAACGCACCTGTAGAAGTAGTTTGGCAATTTCATGAACGTCAAGATATCCTCGATATCCTTACGCCTCCTTGGCAACCAGTCAAAGTAATTCGTCGTGAAGGAGGTTTAGGTGTGGGAGCAATTACCGAATTTCGTCTTTCCTTAGGTTTTATTCCCGTCCGTTGGATAGCAGAACATATCGAATGTGAACCCAATCGTATCTTTGTAGATGAACAAGTAGAAGGACCGATGAAATCTTGGCTACACCGTCACCAGTTTACCCCAGAAAACGGACAAACCAGACTAACAGATGCGATCGAGTATGAATTACCAGGAGGATGGATAGTAGAGTTTTTGTTAGGTTGGTGGGTAGATTCTCGCCTCAAAGAAATGTTTCGTTATCGTCATGAAGTGACTAAAAAGGAATGTGAATAGTTATTAGTTTTTGTTGTGTAATTAGTTGTTAAAGAAAATGAGAAATTAGTCGGTCGAGCCGTAATTGAATAGGTTTGCTGCGATCGAGCTTGAGCAATCAACAATATAAAATTATCTGATTAATTGGCAGAAACTATGAATACGAAAGAAACTATTTTTCAAGAAATAGAACAGATTTCCGAATCACTCTTACCAGAATTATTAAACTTTGTTCAGTTTCTTAAATACAAACATCAACAAGATAAACGAGAAACTGCCCTACTCAGTGAGCCAGCATTAGCCGAAGATTGGTCAACTCCAGAGGAGGATGAAGCGTGGCAGCATTTGTAAAGGGAGATGTAGTAGTTGTACCATTGGCGGACTAAATCAAAACAGCAATATTCGCCCTAACCGATTATTTACAGCAGATCAAGGAATTATTCTTTACAAAGCAGGTCAATTAAAGGTGGATAAGCTCAAGGAAGTAATCAACAAAATTATTGATATTTTTCAATAAAGAAATTTAATTAACGCTTTATTGGTTGGGTTTTAATGCTTAAATTGTCAAAATATCTCTTACTTCCATGAGGGCAAAACCCAATAAATTTAATCCCTGCCACTGATAAGGATTGGCTGCATCGGGATTATTTTGACCTAAACCAATGCCCCAAATACGATCCCGTGGACTTGCTTCGACTAAAATACGTTCTTTGGTATTCAGCAAAAATTCCTTTAAAGCTTCTTTTTGAGAAAACTTAGCGAGATTACCCTTTACAACAATAGGCGATCGATATTCTAAGCTTAGACGCACTTAGTTAAACTATAATCAATGAGAGAAAATAAAAGAGTGCTCGCCGAATGCCAACTAAAAATTTTCTTTCCCCTCTTATTTAGATTAATACTGAATTACTAACTTGGATAAGTAATTCAGAAAGTTTACTATTGTCTTGTTCTAATTGAATAGGAGCTTTTATGTAGTTAGGAGAACTTAATTTTGTTCCATCGGGCAATTCTTTACTTAGATAGCCTGATTGAAATTCATTTTTACTAATAAAACCACGTATTTCTAGCCATCCTAAATTATCATTTAAATTAAGGTTAGCTAACTGTAAACCTGCTTTAATTGCTCTATATAAAAATATTTCTTTTATATGTAATTTAACTAATAAAAATATTTCTCCTTCCCAATCTAGTTCATGTTGAGGAATTGCGAGATAATTACCACTAGTAGATTTTAGAGAGATTCTATATCCTGGTTTTAAATCGTATATCTGATTATCGACTACAACTTTAGTAAAATCTCCTTTATCTCTTTTATTATCACCTTCTTTCAAAATTGAATAATCTACTGGCAATTCAATATTGCTTAATTGCATTGCATATTTACTAAATCCATGCTCTGCTAATTTACCTCTTACTTCATCTTCAATTTTTCCAGTAAAATTTCTTTGTCCTCTCATACCATATTTTTTGGGCTGTTTGAGAACTTCATCATAATTTTCTACTACTATTCTGGCATCGTTGTAATCTAAATCTATAGAACGATGGTATAAACTAAGAATATAATTTTCTAATTCTCTTAATGGGCAACATAGACGATTACCAGACCCTTTGACTTTATTAAAGTTGATTTCTGGTGGGATAATAATATTACCTAATTGCAAATTATTTTTTCTTCTAAAATCTAAATCTTTTAACTGAATGTCTCTTTTGCAGAAAGTAAAAAAAATTATAGCTTGATTTTTAGTTAAATAAATATCTCCATCTCGATCGATTAATAAATCACTACTTTCATTTTTAATAGTTGGCGACAAATTATATTCTTTTTTGAATTTACTAGATGCCGTGCATACGATACTACTATATTTCATTATTGTGTTTTTAAATGATGTTTCAGGCAGATTGCTTTCAAGAAATAAAGGCAATTTTAATTGGTAATAATCTGTAACGTTATGTTGGTATTGGGAATAATTGGAATTAAATATTTTTTTGAGTTCTTCAGCAATAACTTTGATAGCTATGGGAGATACGGAATTACCTATTTGTTTGCGGACACTAGCTGGCTTACCAATAAATTTAAAATCATCGGGATAGCCAAATAAACGCGCTCTTTCTCGATTAGTTAAAGGTCGAGGTTCTTGATAATGATAACCCCATGTCCCTCCTCCTCCCGCTGCAATAATTGTAGTGGAAGGTTTATTTCTATCTAATCTTCGATAAACATGAGAAATCATCCCTTTTACATAATAAGGAGAGTCTTGAGGAATAGATTGAAAATTTCCTCCTTCGGGAATAAGTTCTAAAATTTTTTTAGTTCTTGGTCTGATATTGAGATAGTCATTATTATAAATTGCTTTTTCTACTCCTTTTAAAGCTTCTCCCGCAGTAACATAATTATCTATAGTATGAGTTGGCTTTGGTTTTTGATAATAAAAAGGAATATCTTCTCTAATACCAATAATTAAAACTCTTTCTCTCAGTTGTGGTGTTCCATAATCAGCAAAATTATAAATATCTGCATTAATTCTATAACCACAGCTTTGAAAATCATCTATTATTGTTCTAATTGCTTTTCCTTTATTTGCTGTTAATAATCCCTTGACATTTTCGGCTATAAAAAATTTAGGTTGTTTAAGATTTACTGCTTTAACAAAATATTGATAAAGATTGCCTCTATCTGTTTCAATTCCTCTTCTTTTCCAAATCATAGAAAAATCTTGACAAGGAAATCCCCCCAAAATAACATCACAATCGGGAAGCAAAGCAAGATTAATATTAGCAATATCATCTTCAACAATATGATTGCCAATATTTAATTTATAGGTCTGACAAGCATCACGATCGATATCATTAGCCCAAATTATTTTATATCCCGACCAAATAAAACCGAGATCCATCCCTCCACAACCACTAAATAGGGAAACTATTTTCATATAAGCCAAAAGTTACCGATCGTTTGTCAGAGTTTAATCTTATATTTAAATATCCCGATCTTCAATGATTTGAAAGAGAAGGTGTAAAAGATTGATAATAGCGTAATTTACTCAAACTTCTCGATCGCAACCAAATTTTTCTCTAATATTGCTATTAAAATACTGACCAACAGAACCTGCTTCTTTTAATCCTTGATAAATAGATTCGGGTACATCTAAATACTTATAGATACCGCCGTGATTAAATTCAATTTTGAGAATTTTTTTGTCAGCATCATAATCAAAAGATTTAATTGCTTGGCTTTGACTTTTGAGAAGAGGAAAGGCAATAACATCGCGGATACTGGGAGAATCAGTTAATACCATTACCAATCGATCGATCCCCATTCCCATACCTACAGTAGGAGGCATACCATATTCTAGGGCAGCGAGGAAGTCTTCATCTACATCATTGGCTTCTAAGTCTCCCGCAGCTTTTTTGGCTGCTTGTGCTTCTAATCTAGCTCTTTGATCTAAGGGATCGGTTAACTCAGAAAAACCATTGGCAGTTTCCCTTCCTACTATAAATAATTCAAACCTTTCTACTAATCCTGGTTTACTGCGGTGGGGTTTAGCTAAAGGTGATATTTCAAGGGGATAGTCAGTGACGAAAGTAGGTTGAATGAGAGTTTCTTCTACTTTTTGCTCAAAGGCTTCATTGAGTAGTTTACCAATGCTTTGACAATCTGATGGTATTTCTATTCCTGCATCTTTGGCTGCTTTGGCTGCTGCTGCAAAATCACTAAAAGAATTAAAATCTAAGCCTGTAGCTTTTTGTACTAACTCGTGCATGGTTACTCTGTGGAAAGGCGGAGTAAGATCGACTTCTTCTTGTTGATAAGTAAGTTTAGTTGTGCCTAAAACTTCTTGAGTAACGCTACTAATCAAGTTTTCCGTCAACACCATCATATCGTTATAGTCTCCGTATGCCTGATAAACCTCGATCGTCGTAAATTCAGGATTATGACGAGTCGAAACTCCTTCATTACGGAAAATTCTGCCCAATTCAAATACTTTTTCAAAACCGCCCACAATTAATCTTTTGAGATGCAATTCGGTGGCGATACGGAGATATAAATTCATCTCCAATGTGTTGTGATAGGTAATAAAAGGACGAGCCTCTGCACCACCAGCTTCACTCTGTAAAACGGGAGTTTCTATTTCCAGAAAATCTCTAGACTCTAAATAACGACGAATACCAGCCGTAATTTGGGCGCGACGGCGGAAAGTTTGTCTAACTTGGGGATTGACAATTAAATCTACATAACGCTGACGATAACGTTTTTCTGTATCGGTTAAACCATGCCATTTATCGGGTAAGGGTAATAAAGACTTAGTTAGAATAGCAAATTCACTAACATAGATAGAAAGTTCGCCTTTTTCTGTTCTTTTGATCGAACCTTTTACCCCTAAAATATCTCCCGTGTCTGATAGTTTTTTGAGATGATTGAATGCGGAAACCAAATCAGACATTTGGTTATTGATTTTCTTTTTGTCTAAATATAATTGAATTTTGCCAGTTTCATCTTGCAATTCAAAAAAAGCCAACTTCCCAAAAACTCGACGAGCGACTACTCTACCAGCAAGAGATACTTCTACATCTATCTCTTCTCCATTGGGTAAATCTACATATTTCTTTTGCAGTTCACTGGCATTACTATTTACTTCCCACTTATAGGCATATGGATTCAATCCCAAGTCTTTGATTTGTTGGACTTTCTCAATTCTGGCTGCACGAATTTCTTCTAAAGTAGATTTATTAGGTTGATTATCGGGGGATTGAGTTCCTGCCATAGTTAAAAACAACAAAAGGATTAATTTAGAGTGAATATAGTTACACTCGTTGCTTGTAATATTTTAAGTCTACAATTGCTTTGTTCTAAGCAGATTAGATTATAGCTTAGGTTAATAGTTAAAGCGATCGATAATTTGTCACCCACAAAAATAATATGAATAGATTCGAGTCTCTCAGTCCTTAACTGTCTGCCTTATCGACTTATTAGTCTACGTTAATTACACGCCACTTAACAATTCTTCTGCTGAAGCTTCGAGTACAGTATGCAAAAGAGCTTGTGTCATATCAATGTTTTTCTGAGGAGCTTTGAATTCAGATAAATCGCCAAGTGTCTCAAGAAACGCCCAAGCAAAGACTCCCTTGAGAATCGATCGCTCAGTTTCACTCAATGGCAAGCATTGATGATACATAGCCAGGGTATTTCGGAGTTGCTTAAAGTTTAAAAGACTCCCTCCTGCGGGTGAAGAGCCACTAGCTAACTCATAACACAAATCGAGTAACCGTTCTCCCTGGCTTGACTCATCCACATCGACAATACCACTTAAAACATTATCTTTAAAGAAAACATGACAAAACCGAAAATCTCCGTGACGGATAGTTTGTGGTAGGGTGCATACTTCTGTCTTCTCAATTACCTGCATTGCTTCTGATAGAAGAGCTTTTGATATCGACGGGTTATCTTTCAAGATACTTCCTAACTCATGACGATCTTCCCAATTGCTTCTCCATGTTTCATCACCCCCTAACACTGGATGGGGATAGTCAAAACCAACACGATGAAATTGAGCCATTGCCTCCGCGTACTGTCGCAATAATAGTTCATTTGCTTGTTCCATTGGTTTTCCTGGAAGATCGCGCATCACATAAACAATGTCATAATCTGAATCTATGTTCTCTAGGGGGGACAAGTACCAACTGCCATCAATGCTAGAAATAACTTCAGGTACTAAGATTCCTTGCTTTCGCGCATAATCCAGCCAGGGAAATAGTTGGTCTGGGTTTTCGTGCATACTGCGGGAGGCAAATTTGAGATGATAAACCTCGCCGTCAGCTTTAAGCTTCGCAACTAATCCATAAGCAACGTGTAGGCTCTCAACTTCAATTACTTGAAACTGATACTGCTGCTGAAGATGACGGATCGCGAATTCTCTTGCCGACTCTACCGAATCAAAACCGTAAATATTTTTAAGCTCAGCAAGAACATCTTTGCCATAAGGAGATAAAACTTGCATAAATTCTTACCAAACTTCTTCGTGTTTATTGTAATTTATTGTCGCGATCCCTTACCAACGAGCCAGTACCCTAGATATCAAACTCTGGCACAAAACCAGAGTAGATAACTCTCTAAGACAGCTAAAAGCGATCGCAAGTTTTTAATTTTGCTTAACTATGACGTACTCTCTGACGATGAGCCACAAAAGAAATACCAGCCAAAATTAGTAAACTTAGAGTTACTCCTGGTTCGGGAGTTGTTGCCGAATCATCTATTTGCTCTACGGTAATTCTGGCAACATTGTAATTATCTGCGGTAAAATCAGCGTTAGCAAATTGTTCGCTGGATAAGATGCGTCCCAATACTGTTCGTTTAAGAAGGTTGTCTGTTGAGACAGAGAGAGGGAAGACAAGGGAGAGAGCGAAGAGAGGGAAGATTAACCTTAAAAGTTGTCTCCTCCCACACTTCCCACACTTCCCACACTCCCTAATTCCATTAAGTTTTCAGGCTTATCCGAACAGTATTGCTGCCCCATCAACTGTACCAGCACCACTGGCTAAAAATTCTGCACTCAAAGTACTAAAATCGCCATCTTCAGCTATACTTTCTAGACCAGCAGAGGCTGCTTCTCCTCTATCGTAGATATCAAAACTACCATCATGAAAACCAGTCCAGACAGGAGTTAAAAATGTTCCTTCATCGGGAGTTAAGCTTTCTACCGTTACTCTAATAGTAGCTGCTTGAACGGCAACCGATGTAGCCAAAATTGTACCGCTAGCTAGGATTATCTCGATCGCTCTTTTTGGATTTAACATAGAGATTTTATGGTTGAGAAGTTTGATTTAACTTGTTTTTTATCTGTGAATTCTGATAGGGAAATGAAAACAAGCTGAGATTTGGCTATAACGATTTATCGAATACTTCTGACTTCCCGAACCGTTAAGTATTGTATTTAAACTAGATTTAGTGTGAAATATTATTTTATTAGCCGAAAAGCCTGAGATAACGATAGATTAAGCTTGAGACTATTGCCTAAATCTAATGAACCTATTCAAGTTTGTTAATCTTCAACCCGATCTGCTGTCTCTAACGATCGAAGGCGATCGAATACGATTAGTAACTATATCCGCTCGGTTTGAACAAGATATCTTTCAAGAATTTACTGAGGAGATTACAACCTACATGATTCCATCTCCTGCTAAAAATATAGAAGAAACACGTAAATTTATTGTCGCCAGTAGGTACGGTATAAAAGCAGGTTATAATTTGCAGTTTGTCATTTTATCGAAAGCAACAGGAGAATTTCTCGGAAATTGTGGTCTTCATGGTGAAATTCGAGCCATAACACCAGAAATAGGAATTTGGCTCAAGAAAAATGCCCACGGCAAAGGTTATGGTCGAGAAGCGGTTCACACATTAGTTAAATGGTCTAAAAAAAATATCGACCTCGACTATTTTATTTATCCAGTCGATATTAGAAATATCCCCAGTCGTAAAATCCCTGAATCTTTAGGCGGTCAGATTATAGAGCAGTCGCAAGTAAAAACTCCTACTGGAAAAATCTTAGATTATCTAGTTTATAAAATTCCGTCAATAGCAAGTTTCTCATAGAAAGCCCAAAGAAGGTGAAATCAATATTATGACCAGTTCCCTTTACATTAGTACTACTGAATCAGGAAGTGGAAAAGCTCTTATTTCTTTGGGGATTATTGAACTCATTCTCAGAAAAACAAATAAGGTGGCTTTTTTTCGACCAGTAATTAGAAAACAGCCTTTAGGCAAGCAAGATGAAGATATCAATTTAATTCTGAGTTATTTTGCTTTAAATCAAGAATACGATCGAGCTTTTGGTTTATACGTTGAGGAAGTTCAGGAACTAATCAGTCGTAGCAACTACGATGAAGTTTTAGATCAAATTATTGTCAAGTATAAAAATTTGGAGCAAGACTATGATTTTATCTTGTGTGAGGGGTCTGATTATCTAGGACAGGTATCTGCTTTTGAATTTAATCTGAATACGGAAATTGCCAAAAACTTGGGTTGTCCCATTCTCATTTTAGGTAACGCCGAGCGCCGAAGTACTCAAGAGGCTATTGCGTCGGTCAAAATATCTCTCAAGTCTTATCTAGCGAGAGAATGTCCAGTGATTGGCATAGTTTTTAATAAAGCCCATCCAGAATTGTGGGAAGAACTACTAATCACCTTAGAGAATCAATTCGGCAACACTAATTATTTACTTTCTGTTATTCCCTATGAAGCAAAACTGATTAGTCCGAGAGTTAAAGAAATTGCCCAACAGCTTAATGCAGAAGTTCTCTATGGACACAATCGACTAGATAATTTGGTACGAGATTACGTTATTGCTGCTATGCGCTTAGAACACGCCATTACTAGGCTGAAAGAAGATAGTTTAGTTATTACGCCAGGCGATCGCAACGATATGATCGTGGGTCTTTTACAGGCTCATCAATCAGTCAACTATCCTCATTTATCAGGCATTTTGCTCTCAGGGGATTTACAACCAGAAGAATCAATTAGGAAACTGATTGATGGTCTTGACGATCCTCTTCCTATTTTCTCTGTTCCCACAAATACCTACGAAACCTCTGAACTAATTAAGCAGGTTAAGACTTCCTTGGTTACGGGAGATAGAGCCGAAGGTCTAGCTGAGTGCGATCGCGAAAAAATCACTTTGGGCATCCATCTGTTCGACGAGCATGTCAATTTGAGCCAACTAGAAGAGCAAATAAATAATATTAAAGTCAAGGGGATAACCCCCAAGATGTTTACCTACAATCTATTGCAGCAAGCTAAATCTCAAAAACGACATATTGTTCTTCCAGAAGGAAAAGAGATTAGAATTCTCCAAGCAGCAGCATTCCTGTTAAATCGAGATATTGTCGACCTAACTCTTTTGGGTAAACCAGAGAAAATTGAGCAAATTATTAATCAAAATGGTCTTTCCTTAGATATTAGCCAGCTAAAAATTATCGATCCTGCTAGGGCAGATAAATTCGAGTCTTACGCAGAACAATTTTATCAATTGAGAAAGCATAAGGGTGCTACCCCAGATATTGCTAGCGAATATCTCCTTGATGTTTCCTACTTTGGTACGATGATGGTTTATGCGGGAGATGCAGATGGTATGGTATCTGGTGCAGTGCATACTACTCAGCATACCCTCAGACCAGCTTTACAGTTAATTAAAACTCAACCAGGTTATGCTCTGGTTTCTTCTGTTTTCTTTATGTGTTTAGAAGATCGAGTCTTAGTCTACGGTGATTGTGCAATTAATCCTAATCCTAATGCAGAACAGTTAGCAGAAATTGCTATTGCTTCGGCTGATACGGCTACAGCCTTTGGCATTGAACCCAAAGTTGCCCTCTTATCCTATTCTTCTGGTACTTCAGGTAAAGGAGAAGATGTAGAAAAAGTTAGAACAGCAACAGCGATCGCCAGACAAAGACGACCAGATCTCAAAATTGAAGGACCAATTCAGTATGATGCTGCCGTAGATTTAACCGTTGGTTTGCAGAAAATGCCCAACTCCCAAGTTGCAGGACAAGCTTCAGTCCTCATCTTTCCCGACTTGAATACAGGAAACAATACCTATAAAGCCGTCCAAAGAGAAACAGGCGCGCTAGCGATCGGTCCTATTGTTCAAGGGCTGAAAAAACCAGTCAACGATCTCAGTCGGGGTTGTACTATTGATGACATTGTTAATACGATCGCCATTACTGCTATTCAAACTTACAAGAGTTAAAAGGCAGGAGTAATAAGTAAGTAGGTAGGCGTAATTAATTATAAAATGAGGTAAGGCAGAGGGAGCAGCGGTGGAAGCCCGCGTCGGCGCAAGACGCAAGGGAACGTCCACCAAGACAGAGGGGCAGAGGAAGCAGGGGAGGAATAAAAAGTTTCTATCTTATATTTAATTATGTTTAGCTACTTAATAGTAATAAGTAATCTTGAAAATAGATTCATTCAGCAACTCCTGAACTTCTGCACTTCTCTCTAAATAATTCTCGATAAATATCGCTCCCTAGCTATACTCAATTGAGTAACTTTTCATGAATTATTAATATGTTTATTTAATAAATTGATAAAATATATAAATATGCAAACGATTCAATTTAAGAATCAATGGTATTAATTTTGTATTCATCATATTTATTAGTATTTTCTATACCTTAGATATCGATAAATTGAATCAAGCGGAGGAAATTTATCATGCAAACTAAAGAGCTTATTCGCAGATATAAAAGACAGGAATTAGATTTTACAGGTGCTAATCTACACAAAGCTAATCTTAAAGCTGTTAATCTAACCAGAATCAATCTGTCTAAAGCAGATTTAAGTGGTGCAGATCTGAGTGAGGCAGATTTAAGTGGTGCTTGTTTACAACAGGCGAACTTAACCAATGCAGATCTGAGTCATTCTAGTTTTGTGGGTGCAAATCTAACAGAAATCAATTTAATTGGTGCCGATTTAACTGATGCCGATTTAAGTGGTGCCGATTTAAGTGGTGCAGACTTACGTTATGCTAATTTGTACGGGACTAACTTATCTGGTGCAAATTTAACTGATGTCGATCTTAATGGAGCAGATTTAAATAAAGCAGATTTAACTGATGCTCAATTGGCTGGAACTGACCTTAGTGTAGCTGATACTGAAGGAGCAAGTTTACAAAACGCCTGTTTCAATGAATGTGAAAGAAAACAAGCAAATACTTCTCATCATTGGGTTAGTTGGTCTGGTAGTTAAATGCTCGCTTCGTTTGGGATAGCTGTTAGCTTTAAGCTATTAGCTATTCAGTCAGCTAGTATGATGGAGTTACACCAAATCCCAATTAAATAACCTTTTTATAGACAGAACCGTTAAACCCTGTAGAGGCGTTCCCTGGAACGCCTCTACCATGAATATTTATTGGGGGTTTTAAGCCTTATTTTGGGTTACGAAGTGCAAGGTTTTTGAGCAATTTTCGTTTTTATAGATCGAGAACGATGGGAAAAGGTTAATGGGGAAAGAGAAAAGAACTTTCTGGCAGTCAACTTCCCCTTGTCCCTTTCCTCTAACCTTGCCAATAAAGTTGAATCGTTAAACGAGAAGTGCTGCAAAGCATCGCGTCTCTATGAAATGCTAGGATGGTTGTGACTAAAAGCTAGATCTAGATTGCACCACCTAGCTTTTAGTCATTTTCTATTAAACCTACAGTTATCAGTGGCTAACTTACGCTGATAACTGTTTACTTTGCTGCTTGCGCTTCAAACCTAAGCCCAGACCGCCAATGGCGAGGAGACCGAGGATAGTGCCAGGTTCAGGTACAGTAGGGCCGTTGTTGTATTCTACTTCGGCAAGATATTCACCACCAGCAGGTAAGCTACCATCTTCAAATTCAAGTCCGTCATCAAGGAATGTTTCGTCCTCGAAGTCTATCCCGGTAACCATTGGAGCTGGTTGGCTAGCTGCCAATCTGAACTCTACACTATTATCAGTATCAAAAATATAGTCAAATTCAGTACCTGCATCCCAAGTTACACTTACCTCTGGGGCACCATTTTCAGGAGTAATGTCAGGGAATACAAAAGTTAGAGGATCAGCGAGTTCATATATACCTGTAGCTCCTATACCAGTACCTCCGTCGACTACTATATCAAAATTACCTACAGCTTCTTGAATAGATTCTAAAAAGATTGGGGGAGCCCCCTGAAAGGGCGGAACGAACACACCATCGGCATTATCTATAGAAGCAGCACCGATGCCGTCATTAAGAGGATCTTGGGTTACATCCGGGCTAAATATGACTTGAAAATTAGGGTTCCCCACCCCATTGAAGAAATCAGAAGTTCCATTACTCCAGCCGAGAGTGCTTGCCTGAGCAGGTGTAGCAGCGATACCTACGCCAGCGATAAGCGCGATCGCAGCAGCCCCAGAGGCGAGACTGTCAGTAAGTGTGTTGTTTTTGAAGTTCTTAATCATAATTTACGAATATCCTCGATAAGTTTTTGTCAATAATTGCCGAATCAGTGAAAACATCTTTTCGAGCAAGTGCTTGCAAAACTAAGACAAGCCATCACTATAAATAATTCGGAGGAAACAAATTTTTTCTCTCCGATCTAATAAACCCTCTTCGTTGGACGCTTAAGTATAATTTTTGTCCTTCCCAAAAGGGAATGACAAAAGATAAGTGTAATTGAATGATTTTCTATAGAGATTCTACCTAAATATTTCAATTTGATAAAGTTCGCCAGAATACTTTACATAATCTTTATATAACCCTCCCGATCCTTGAGTGTATATACTTAAATTTTGCACCAGTGCAATTGGCTTTTTGCTACTTGAGAACTGTTTTGGAACTAGAAGTTCAGGAGTTCAGGAGTTCAGGAGTTCAGGAATTCAGACGTAGGGGCGAACGACCCTTACAGGAGTTGCTGGAGTTGCTGAATGAATCTATTTTCTAGATTACTTATTACTTCTGCCTTCTGTCTCCTGCCTTCTGTCCCCTGCCTCCTGCCTCCTGCCTCCTGCCCAATCTAGTACTTTGTCAAGTTAGAAATGAGGGTTAAATTTTCGCTCCTCCGAACTCCGAATTCCGAACTCTGAACTTTGCTCGCATCCATCAAATCAATCTTGACAGACTACTAGACTAGTAAACTAAATGTCGATCGACTTACCTATTACCCTAAATAAATACCGAGCGATCGCGCTGTTTGTACCAGAAAACCATCAGGCTCGACTGGGCTAGGACAGAGACCTAATTCGTGACGTTGTTTGATATGGGCGACAACTTTATCTAGAGGTTGAGTTTGTACTTCGCCATTTTGCCAGACCACAAGCTGATTGTATTTTTCCTCAGCAATTAAATCTATGGCTTTCTTGGCAAAGGCAGCAGCTAAAAGGCGATCGTAAGAGGAAGGCGTACCACTGCGTTGAATATGACCCAAAACTGTCGCACGAGTTTCGATCGTATCCAGGTCACAAAACTCTGGTTTATCCGTCAGACAAAGTTTATGACTTATTTCGTCAATTTGTTGGGCGAGATAATCTCCAATATATTTTTCTTTTTCTCCTGCTTGATTTTTAACACCTTCAGCAATGACAATAAGGGCAAATTTCCGTCCTGACCAACGTAACTGGGCAATACGAATACAAATATCATTAATTAAGTCAGGGTCTATTTTCGGCGTAAGTTCAGGAATCAAAATAATATCCGCACCGCCAGCAATACCTGCATGGAGTGCCAAATGACCTGCATTGCGCCCCATTACTTGAACTATCATAGTGCGATCGTGACTAGCAGCAGTAAAGGTGAGATCGTAGAGAGCAGATGTCACTGTATCTACTGCCGTCCGAAAGCCGATCGATCTTTCAGTGAAGGGTACGTCATTATCGATAGTTTTGGGAATCCCAACTAAATTCCATCCTCCCTTTTGTGCCAGATCGTAGATAATATCTAGACTGCCATCTCCCCCTACTGCAATGAGAGCATCGAGTTCTAAATTTTGATAACCTTGAATAATGGTCTGGGCGATCGCTTTGTCTTCAGTATTACCTTTACTTAAAGAGCCTAAAATACTACCACTAAGAAATTGCAGAATATCAATTCCGTGGAGCAATCCTGGTAGGTCGTAACCGTGTTCTCTTAATTTTAAATCTTCCGATCGACATTTTCCGTGTTCTAGTTTGAGAAAACCATCCGTACCATAGGGAATACCATATACTTCCCATCCTTTGTGGCTGGCACATTTAACTACAGCATGAATAATTGCGTTTAAGCCAGGGCAATCACCACCACTGGTGAGGATTCCAATTTTTTTGTTCATTTTGAGTAGTGGTTAGTTGTTAGTGGTTAGTGGTTAGTTAGGGCGTGGTTACTTGCTACTTAATACTTTCCCTAACCGAGATTGATGGGACTGAAGCAAGATATCTAATTACGAGCCAGTCCCCAATCAGGTTGATAGGTCTGTATTGCTTTCAGATATTGCACTCGTTCAAAAATACCAGGATCGGGACAGTTTATTTGGCTCATACTGCCTTTTAATTGAGCGATCGAATTGTATCCTTTGACTTCTAGCCACTCAACTATGTCTTTCTCGATTTTCTGAAGCTGTTCGATGCCATGATTCAAAAGTACGCTAACTAACATTGTGACATTAGCACCTACCATAATCATTTTGATCACATCATGGGCGTTATGAATACCACTGGTAGCAGCAAAATCGACGGGAATAGTTTGATACAAAATGGCAATCCAGCGCATGGGTAAACGTATTTCCCTAGAAGTGCTAAGAAATAAGTTAGGTTCTACCGCTAAAGTTTCTAAATCGATATCTGGTTGATAAAAACGATTAAATAAGACTAAGCCATCCGCCCCAGCATCGCTTAACCGTTGTGCCATGTTTGCCATATTGCTGAAAAAGGGACTCAGTTTAACGGCTACAGGAATATTTATAGCAGAGGTAACTGTACGAACAATATCAATATAAGTTTGTTCTACTTGTTCTCCAGTCATTGCCATATCGGTCGGAACGTAATAGATGTTTAATTCCAATCCATCTGCACCTGCTTGTTCCACTCTATGGGCATAATCACCCCAACTACCAACAGTAGAACTGTTGAGGCTAGCAATGATAGGAATATCTACCATCTTTTTGGCTTGACGAATCTCTTCAAGATAAGCTTCAGAACTAACATGAAAAATTTCCTGTCTGGGAACATAAGAAGTAGCCTGAGGATCAATTTCTTTACTATGAGTAAGATGATGATAAAGGGCGTAGCGTTCTTCTAATAATTGTTCTTCAAACAGAGAATGTAGCACCACTGCTGCTGCACCAGCGTCTTCCATACGTTTGAGGTTATCAATATCTTCTGTTAAAGGTGCTGCTGCACCGACTACTAAAGGCGATCGCAATTCCAATCCTAGATAGGTTGTCGATATATCTACCATTAGTTCTCCTCCTCTATTTGCTTTTAAATTAGGGCAATTTTTTGAGGAAGTTGTGAAGAATAGGAGCAGAGGGAGCAGAGGAGCAGAGGGAGAGTATTCCTCAAATCAATCTTGACTCAGTAGTAGTCTCTGCGAAGATGAGTACGCTCAATGGATATGCTCAGAGGAATTCAAGGAGATTCAAATACCAGGTGAAAAACCTAGAACCGTGTGGGTAGCAATTA
>JASJDI010000360.1 GCA_030065155.1 Xenococcaceae cyanobacterium MO_188.B29 | reverse complement strand
TTCCAAACTTTAGAAAGCGAAGAAATTGTAGCTGCTGAGGATGCCCAAAACGACCACCGCACTCAAGAATTTCGAGAAACTTGGCTCATTCCCCATAATATTACCTCCATGATGGATGTCCCAATTCGTTCTGGTGGAAAAACTGTGGGGGTTATCTGTCACGAACATGTTGGCTCCCCTCGCTATTGGACAATCGAAGAACAGAACTTTGCCAGTTCTTTAGCACACATGATTTCTCTAGCAATTGAAGCTAGCGAACGGCAAGCCGCACTTCGTGAACGCGCCAGCACAGAAGCCAAACTAAGGGAAAGTGAGGAACGTTTCCATGGGGCATTTGATAATGCAGCGATCGGGATGGCAATTGTATCTCTAGAGGGGCGTTGGCTACAGGTTAACCATTCCATCTGCGACATGGTAGGCTATTCTGAGTCTGAGTTGCTGGCTACCACTTTTCAGCAAATTACTCACCCCGATGACCTCGAAACTGACTTAGGTTATGTGGGACAGATGCTGGCTGGAGAGATTCCTTACTATCATCTAGAAAAGCGATATCTGCACAAACAGGGTCATGTAGTCTGGATTTTATTGAGTGTTTCTCTAGTTCGAGATAGTGAAGCCAATCCTTGGTATTTTGTGGCACAAATTCAAGACATTACCGAACGCAAACTAGCAGAAGATAAATTACGAAAAAATTCTAAAATTCTCCAAAACTTTAGTGCTAACTTAAAACATCTGCATCGGATTAATACTACAGAATACCAAGATTTTGAGGCTTTGTTTGCCGATTGTTTGGAAACAGGGTGTGAAATTTTGGCACTACCAACAGGTATTGTGAGCCAAATTCAAGATTGTACCTATACTATTCGTGCCGTTAAAACCAATCTTGCTTTAGAAGCAGGAGCAGAATTCAATCTAAAAGATACTTACTGTACGGCAGTAGTCAAAGAAAAAAGGACAATTGCCTATGCCCAGGTAGGTAAAATGGAAACCATGCAGACTCACCCCGTGTATCAAAATTTAAAATTAGAGTCCTATATCGGAACTCCTATCTGGGTCAAAGGCAAGATTTATGGTACGCTCAATTTTTCTGGTACTGAGGTAAGGAAAGAGGATTTTCAACCTCAAGAACGGGAAATAATTGAACTAATGGCACAAAGCATTGGTCGGTTTATTGCTGCTTGGGAAACTGAAAGGGAACGCGCGGAAGCTGAAGCAGCCCTACGAGAAAGCGAAGAACGATTTCGTACTGTGGCAGATAGTGCGCCTGTTTTATTGTGGATGGCAGGGACAGACAAATTATATAACTTTTTTAATCGTAGCTGGTTGCGTTTTACTGGCAGAACTTTAGCCGAAGAACTGGGTAATGGCTGGACAGCAGGAATACATCCAGACGATTTTCAGTATTGCATAGATACTTATAATAGTTCTTTTGATTCCAGAGAAGGTTTCCAAATGGAGTATCGTCTGCGACGGGCTGATGGAGAATATCGTTGGATTTTAGATACTGGAAGACCAAGATTTTTACCTGATGGTAGCTTTGCTGGTTATATTGGTTCTTGTTTTGATATTAGCGATCGCCGAGAGTTAGAAAAGCTCAAGGATGAGTTTGTCTCTGTAGTGAGTCACGAGTTACGCACCCCTCTAACTTCAATTCAAGGGGCGTTGGATTTATTAGCTGGTGGCGCATTGGATCATCGACCTGATTATGCCCAACATATGCTCAAAATTGCAGCCAAAAATGCCGATCGCCTGGTGCGCCTGATTAATGACATTTTGGATATCGAACGGATCGAGTCAGGCAAAGTTACTATGCTTAAACAAGCTTGCGATACCGCTCATTTGATGAATACTGTGGTCGATACCGTGGACAATATGGCAAAACAAGCTAAGGTAAAACTATCGGTTGTCCCTTTATCAGCTAGAGTGTGGGCAGATCCAGACCGCATTATTCAAGTTCTGACTAACTTACTGAGTAATGCTATTAAATTTTCCGATGCAGGTTCTACAGTGAGGTTATCGGCGGAAATAGGTCAGCAAGAATACTCGTCTATGCATACCCCCTATATAACTTTTCAAATTCGCGATCGCGGACGGGGTATTCCAGCGAACAAGCTCAAAACTATTTTTGAACGTTTCCAGCAGGTAGATGCTTCTGACTCCCGCAAAAAGGGAGGAACAGGCTTAGGTTTGGCAATCTGTCGTAGTATTATCCAGCATCACGACGGACAAATCTGGGTTGAGAGTATCTTGGGAGAAGGCAGTACTTTTTTCTTTACCCTTCCTCTTTTGCCAGAAGAACCAGAAATGGAAACAGAAACTAATTCTAGTGGTCCTGTGATTCTGCTATGTGATGACGATCCTTCGGTACGCACAGTAGTAAGAACTACCCTAGAACAGCAAAACTATCGTGCGATCGCGGTTAGCTCTGGTCAAGAAGCAGTAGCACAAGCAGCCCAAGTAAATCCTGATATCATTCTACTTAATTTAATGATGCCTGGAATGAATGGTTGGGAAACTCTCGCAATTTTGAAGGAACAAGAAGCAACCAAAAAAATTCCCGTAATTATTCTCAGTGGATTGTCACCAGATATTAAACAATCTCATCCAGAAATTAGCGACTGGCTCGTTAAACCGCCAGAACAAAGGTTATTATTTCAAGCCTTAGAGCGAGCTTTAGCACGACAGAATCAAAACATTAGTGTACTAATTGTCGAAGACGATCCCGATTTAGCACAGGTACTCATGGCAATGTTTGAGCGTTACAATATTCAAACTTATCATGCTCAGACAGGAAGAGAAGCAATCGATCTTAGTCAACAAATTATGCCTAATCTACTGGTACTCGATCTAATATTGCCCGAATATGACGGCTTTGCCGTAGTAGATTGGTTGCGACAGCATAATCGTTTGTGCCATATGCCTTTGGTTGTCTATACTGCTCAAGATATTGATAATAGCGATCGAGAAAGACTGAAGTTAGGACAAACTATATTTTTGACGAAAGGGCGTATTAATCCCGAAGAATTTGAACAGCGAGTTATTAAATTACTTAACCGCCTGATTCAGGGTACCACAGGAGAGTCATGATTACTAAACGCATTCTCGTCATTGATGATGATGAAGATATCCAAGATGTGGCACAAGTTGCCCTAGAAGTAGTAGGAGGCTGGGAGGTAATCACTGCTAGCTCTGGTATTGAAGGGTTGTCCTTGGCAGCAACCGAACAACCTGATGCGATTTTGTTGGATGTTATGATGCCCGATCTCGATGGTATTGCTACCCTCAAACAACTAAAAACTAATTCTACAACCCAGTCAATTCCTGTCATTTTACTCACCGCTAAAGTCCAATCTAGCGATCGCGATCGTTTTGCCCAACTAGATATTATTGCCATCATTCCTAAACCATTTAAAACCATGCTTTTAGCTAACCAAGTCGCAGAAATTCTTGGTTGGTAAGTTCATTCCTTCCCAATACTGTTCGGATAAGCTTGAAAACTTAATGGAATTAGGGAGTGTGGGAAGTGTGGGAAGTGTGGGAAGAGACAACTTTTAAGGTTAATCTCCCCTACGGACATCTCACGGTGCTGAGGAAACCTCAGCACCCGTGTCCTCCTCTCTTCGCTCTCTCCCTTGTCTTCCCTCTCTCTGTCTCAACAGACAACCTTCTTAACCGAACAGTATTGTATCCTTTCCCTGAAGCCGAGGGCTTTTGTATCATTGGTTTTTAATTATTTATCCTTTGGATTAATGACCAATGACTAATGACAAATAACAAATAACCAAAATTTATTTCTTCATTGTTTCTTCATTTTTACTCTTTAGCTTCAAGATAGAGGTTATTCATTGAAGGACACGACAAAATGTATTCCCCTAAAAAAAATTTGCTTTATTCTTGGCAATCAGAACCTCTGAAAACTTGGAATAATTGGGATTCTGTCAAAAGACAATCTCAAAAAACCGACATAATTGAACAGGAAAATCGAGAACAAAAAATTGCTACTTTTAATAACTTAGATCGTGGTCGAGTAGCGATATTTATAGATGGTGGGAGTTTATTTTACGCAGCTTTGCAGTTAGATATTGAAATTAACTATACAAAATTGCTACGTTGCTTAACTGCTGATTCTAGACTATTGCGTTCCTTTTTCTACACTGGATTTGATTCTAATAATGAGAAACAAAAAAGTTTTTTATTGTGGATGCGTCACCATGGTTATCGAGTAATTGCCAAAGAACTGCTTGAGTTTACTGATGGCTCGAAAAAAGCAGATTTAGACGTAGAAATTACTGTAGATATGATGAGACTAATTGGTTGTTACGATACCGCCGTTTTGGTAAGCGGAGATGGCGATCTAGCTTATGCGGTTAATGCCATTAGTTACCGAGGAGTTCGTGTCGAAATAGTTAGTTTACGTTCAATGACTAGCGATAGCCTAATTAATGTTGCTGATGCTTATGTCGATCTACAAGAAATAAAGGATCATATTCAAAAAAACCCCTATTCTGCGATTTGTAGCTAAAATTTTTGAAATTTTTGACATTTTAATTAATAGGATTGAAGACTTCGCTTATTCTCGGTCAGTTTTTAATAATTTATTGCTCCTCAAAAATAATTATGTAGTTAGTAAAAAGCATTTTGTTTATTTTCTCAAGAAGTTGCAAACAATGAAGGTAATCTGGAAACAATCTTTATATAGAGTAACGGTATGGTTAGCTGCCGAAATTATACTTAATTGTCTCGGAATAGATAATTTAGCAGACTATAGCGAATTTGTTTTTGAGCGCAATACAATTGACTTCGATGGCAGTTATTACTTCTCCAAAACTTCAGGTAAATCCCAATTTGCCTTAGAACTAGCAAAGATCAGGAGCAATCCAACTTAAAATACTTAATAATACAGCTAATAATAAAGAGAAAATCATTTTGTTGTTTTTAAATAATGGCGTAACAAAATAATTCGGTCATTTCCCCAAAAAAGTTCCCCTGCAACAATAAATGTAGGGACACCAAATACTCCAGATTCTAATGCCCGATTAATTGTTGCATTAAGTTGGTTCACTGTTTCTTTCGCTGTAAGCAGACTTTGAAAATCACTAGCTGAAATACCACAAGCTTCTGCACGGATAACACATTCTTGCTCATCTATTTGAGGCAATGAATCCTCAAATATTGCTCGAAATAGGGAGCGGGTATACTCTTCTACTTTGCCCAGATATTTAGCAGTTGTACAAGCCCGTGCTAATAACTCAGAGTCAAATTTTACTCTTCCACGAGGTTCTCGATAGTGAACACCGTAGAGTTTAGCCCATCGCTTAGCATCTAGTTCCCTATAAGTCCATTCGTATTGCCCAGAAACTGGCTCACCTTCAAACGGACTAATGCCTCTTTCTCTAATCATCCTTACGCTGTTAACTGGATGCCACAAAACCTGACAGTTAAATTCTTGTTCTAGAGTCTCAATCTGAGTAGATGCCAGATATGAATAACGGCTGCCAATAGAGTAGTAGAAATCAATAGTTTTCATGGTTGTTACAGTCGAGCAGGAAGTCACCTTCCTACCCTCTGATTCAAAACCGTGCTTGCGGGTTTCCTCGCACACGGCTACTCCCTGCTTTTCGAGATGGTTTTCTTTCCTGGTGTGGCGATCGCCACTTAT
>JASJDI010000359.1 GCA_030065155.1 Xenococcaceae cyanobacterium MO_188.B29 | reverse complement strand
TTAACTTCATCCAACTTGAAGGGACGGATAATTGCTTCAATCTTTTTCAATTTTTACTCTCCTAAGTCAAACTCTGATATTCTCGACTTTTCTCCCGCTTGAAAAACGAGAGATTTTACGCCAGTGGGAACAGCCAAGAGTCCCCTAAAGACTCAGACTATGTTGGCAAAAATACCACATATATCGCCTTTATATTCTATTTATTTATGTTACTTTCAGAGTTGTTCAACTCAAGTTCAAGCTACAAATAGCTACAAACATATCAAGATTGGGGGGTAAACCATAAAAGACTTGTCCTTATCCTTGGTGTTTGTTTGTCTGTTGCTTTAGTCTTGGTAGCGATATAGTATATCCTAATAGTTTCCTATCGATGGGATTTTACCCATCTTGCCAAGATTAACTGCGACCAAACTCTTACTCGCTTGCTCGAATTATACAACGACTCAAACCTTTGTTAAATAAAAGTTATGCGCTCGGACGAGCTAATCCCGTTTTCATTTAAATTGACTGGGGAACACCAGTCACCGCAGGCAAGGGGTTGTGGGGCGAGGTTTCTTTGCCCCCTTGTGAACCCTAGGGCTGTTTCAAACTGAGATAAGTTAAAGAGCTTGTCAGATAGGGGTTTAAGGATGTAGGGATTTGGGGAAATCAACCATAATTTAGGAAATTGGTATAAATTTTCTCACCAACTAGTGCTTTGTCAAAATTGATTTGAGGGATACATCTCGATCAATATCTCCCCCTGCCTCCCCTGCTTCCTCCGCTTTCCCTGCTTGCCTCAACCCATCAATTCAAAATTGACAGACTACTAGTAGCCGAAGCTATTCGACTTGTAATCAAATGATTTTGTCTATTCTGTTTGGGTTGAATTCTCAAAAAAAGAGAAGATTTAACCAAAGGGATATAAACATTAACCCTGGTTTCTTGATTTAAAATACTATTGATCAGTAATTTTCCACTGTAAACTTGTACGAGTTGTTTGACGATCGCGAGTCCTAAACCACATCCTTGTTGTTCGTAAGTTGGACGCTCGAATTGAATACAAGCTCCGATAGAAGCAATTTGCTTGGCAGTCATACCACGACCATAGTTGCTCACAGATAAAATAAAGTAATCACCTTTTTTATAGCCAGTAACTTGGATGGATGTATCTACAAATGAAAATTTTAGAGCATTATCAATCAATTCTTCAATTAGTTTAGTTAAGTGAGTAAGACTAATAGCTAATGATACTTCTTCTCCTCGCCAACTTATATCTATTTTTTGATTATGACTGCGATCGAACTTAGATACAATATGAGCAAATTTTTCCAGAGATAAGTAAGTTTCTTGAGAGTGAATTAATTTTTTTTGTTGAGGGTTTTGACTAATTAAGCTTAATTCTGAATACAAGAGAAAATTGTGAACTAATCTCGATAATCTCTGACTAGAAGAGTCTATACAACCAAGAAGTTCACGAATTATGGTTGAATCTAACTCGTCTAACTGATTTGATAATAAGTTTGCCGAAGCCAAAATTCCTGTTAGAGGAGTTCGCATTTCGTGAGGCAAAAAATCTAGAATACTACTACGTAGACAATCTAACTCTTGCTTGTAATGAGTTACCAGAGCTTCTTGTTTAGCCAATCGAGTATTAATTACTTCACATAATTCTGGGGGAGTAAAAGGCTGGAGTAAAAAGTCATCTGCTCCAAGATTCATTGCTCTCCGCCATTGTCCTGCATCAAACGCAGATGTGATAAAAATAAAAGGAATATTAAATGTATTACTACTTTTTCTTAGCTCAGTTAAAACTTGATAACCATCAATTTCAGGAGTGCTAAGCTGACATAAAATTAGATCGGGTGTGTTTTGTCGAATCTTTGTTAAGCCAGACTGGCTGCTATTAGCAGTGATAAACGAGAAATTTTTGTCAGCAATATTATTATGAATATTCTGATTTATTTCCTTTTCACTACTAATTACTAAAATAGTTTTCTTTGCCATCAGTCTTAACTGAGCTTATTTTAATTTTTCTTAACATATGGGTAGATAGTATATCTACATATGTTAAGAGTTCCCCTGTAGTTAATTCATCGGCACAATAGCTTATTCATCTAGTCTCTTTGGCTGATTTCCTAATTTATCTCTCAGGAAATTAGTTAACATAAATTAATCAATTAATTTAAACATGGTATTTACTTCTTCTTTTTCCTCCTCCATTGACTTAAAGCAAATTCGCTTAGAAATCCGTAGTTTACAAGCAGATTTGGTTGCTTGGCGCAGAGAGATTCATCAGAGACCAGAATTAGGGTTTAAAGAGCAAATAACTGCCGATTTTATCTCGAAAAAACTGGCAGAGTGGAACATAGAACATGAGACTGAAATCGCAAAAACTGGTATTGTAGCTACCATAACAGGGGACCATCCAGGTAAAGTCTTAGCAATAAGAGCAGATATGGATGCGCTACCCATTCAAGAAGAAAATGAGGTGGCATATCGCTCTTTGCATGATGGCAAGATGCACGCTTGTGGGCATGATGGTCATGTAGCGATCGCTTTAGGCACCGCCTACTATCTTAATAGACACCGTCAATATTTTTCGGGAATAGTCAAATTTATCTTTCAACCCGCAGAAGAAGGGCCTGGTGGAGCTAAACCAATGATTGAGGCAGGAGTCCTCAAAAATCCTGATGTAGATGCTATTATCGGACTCCATCTATGGAATAACTTACCTCTGGGTCAAGTAGGAGTGCGCAGTGGAGCTTTAATGGCAGCAGTAGAATGTTTTCGCTGCAAGATTTTGGGCAAAGGGGGACACGGAGCAATGCCCCATCAAACTAAAGACGCGATTGTAATTGGTTCTCAGGTAGTTAATGCCCTTCAAACTATAGTAGCTCGCAATGTTAATCCTCTCGATGCTGCGGTGGTAACAGTAGGAGAGTTCCATGCAGGGACAGCTTTAAATGTAATTGCGGATACTGCGCAAATGAGTGGGACAGTACGCTATTTTAATCCTAAGTTAGAAGCTTTTATCGGAGAGCGCATTGAAAATACTATTGCTGGAGTTTGTCAAAGTCACGGTGCTAAATACAAATTAGACTATTGGCAACTTTATCCCCCTGTAATTAATAACAGTCGTATCACTGAATTAGTTCGTTCTGTGGCTGTTGATGTCGTCGAAACTCCGATAGGAGTAGTGCCAGAATGTCAGACTATGGGGGGTGAGGATATGTCTTTCTTCTTAAATAAAGTCCCTGGATGCTACTTTTTCTTGGGTGCAGCTAACCCAGATAAAGGTTTGGCATATCCCCATCATCACCCTCGTTTTGACTTTGATGAAACTGCCTTGAGTATGGGCGTAGAAATTTTTGTCCGTTGTGTAGAACAGTTTAACTGAGTATTACAAACGCTTTACTTAAAGTCAACAGTTTCTCTTGCGATCGCTGTCGCGATCGCTCTTTCTTTCTGGGGGTCTGAACCTTGAGCATACTCTAGGGAGAAGGGAACTTCAAGATCGGGCTTGACTCCGACCCCTTCTATTCGCTGGTTTTCATCCAGATATATATCTGCGACTGCCAAATATAACACACTACCGTCACTCATAGGATATAAGTTTCCCTGAACTACTGCACCTGCTGTTTTAGTACCCACAACAGTACCAATTCCATATTTACGAAACCCGTATGCCAGAACTTCTTTACCACTTCGACTGTTTTCATTAACAAGCATCACTACAGGCTTACTCCAAGCGGAACTAGAAGTGGATGTCCGATTTTGGACAATTCCAGTGATTCTGATATTTCTAGGCGTATATATGTTGAGATAGGAAGCAGAAGCACCGCCCCACCCTTCTCTTAAATCAAGCACAAAACTATCTACATCTTTCAAGCGTCCATAGAATAATTCGGCTTCAAGTTGCTTTTGAAATTGTTCCCCTGCATAAGACCAAATATGGACATAGCCAATTTTTTTCCCTCCTTGCTCAATGACTTGAACGCTTGCTTTCATGGCATCCAAAAACATCGTTGTTCCATCGAGTGTTTTAGGCGTGACCGTAATTTCTTGGCTGTCGGAAGTGGGAGAGCGTTGAATCAAAAGCTTAACGGGTCGATCGGCTTTGCCAGCAAAAGACTCAATGGGGTGAAAGGGTTGACCCTCAACGCTCAGCAATCGATCGCCAACTAGTAGCCCAGCCTCGGATGCAGGACTGCCATCGAGAATCGCACTAATAAAGGTATTTCCATTCCGGTGTTGAGTAAAAATGCCAATGCCAGTGTATTTAGGTTGACCATCAGGCAGGACGGTTTTAAGTTGCTGCTGTAATTCAGGATTGAACCCTAGGAATATGCCCACAATTTGGTAATATTTGGGAGCATCTGGTGTGTAGAAATGAGTATGGGAGGTTCTCAATTCGGCAAGCATTTGATTGATGACCCTTGCTAGATCGGCTTTTGATTTAGCTTGGTTTGCTTGAGGTCTATACTTTTCATGAATGTCTCGCCAGTTTATGCCGTTGAAGTTTGGGTCGAAAAAATTGTCGTTGACGGTTTGCCAAACTTGCTCAAAAGTATCAGATTGAGATTGTTCAACCACAGGTAAGATGGGAGCGATCGACTTAGCTGGCAGACTATGCTCGATCGCTTCCCATAGAAGCATAATGAAAGCAAGCATCAAGGCGATCGCAATTAGGCGGATACGACGTATATTTTTCAATTGCTGCATTTCATATCTCGGAATTCTGCTTAGGATCGAAACACATCTTGACTTTTTTTACTTTTGCTTAAGTACCTAAGCAAAATTATTTGTATATTCCCTTTTTCCCTAACACCTACAACCTAACACCTAACACCTATCTAAACTATCCAATTAATTTTGTACGACTACTTAACTTGTCACCAATGGCTAGTAGCTTTAAAAATATTTTGTTTGGTTCAATTTAAATTAAGCGTAATTTGGTGTTGAGTTTAAGCTGCATTCAAACCAAGCATCGCCTCTAAAGTAAAATAGAGAAAAGCAAAAATGCCGACCAGCATCCCAGCTAGGGCAATAGCTGTGAGAGGATTTTTCCACAAAGGGTTTAATCTTTCAAATAAGGCAAAGAAAATACCTAATATCAAACTTATTAGATAACGAGGATAACGAGAAACGTTTTCAAAAAAGTCCTGCATTTTTTAACAAAGATTTTTATGATGGTTATCTTTTATATATCTTAGAATGAGGACGAAAAACCAGTAAGCTTCCTTATTTCTGTGAGAAAAAATACCCATGACAAACGAGAATATAACCGGTACGTGGTCGTATAAACAAATTTTAGTAGCCGTAGATCAATCAGAACCTAGTAGGAAAGCCTTCGATCAAGCAGTGGCGATCGCTAAAGCTTTTCAAGCTAAACTAAATTTAATTCATGTTATTTCTTCTCTACAAGAAGAATACCAAGACTTATCTGCTCTTGCTGTGGATGGTGGTTACTATCCTGCAGTTACAGACGATGTTTTACAACAAAGATGGGAAAGTTTAGAAGAAGAAGGTTTAGAATTTTTGCGATCGCTGAAAGAAATAGCCGCTGCTCACGGGGTTTCCACCGAATTTACTCAAATGATTGGTCAAGCAGAGCAAAAAATCTGTGAATTTGCCCAAAGTTTAAATGCTGATTTGATTGTGATTGGTAGTCATGGACGCACAGGTTTAAGTGAATTATTCCT
>JASJDI010000052.1 GCA_030065155.1 Xenococcaceae cyanobacterium MO_188.B29 | reverse complement strand
CAGGGTAATCGCATCAAACGGATAGAGAAAAAAATGGGACAATAATGTATTTATTCCCATGAGGAAAGAGTCCCTAAAAGAATCGATAGAAAAGCATTTTGGCAAGATACCAGACCAGAGAGTTGTGACTAGAAGCTCACACAGACTAGTAGATATAATAGCGATCGCCATTTTAGCAATATTATGTGGAGCTGACGGATGGGTGGCAATAGAAACATACGGTAAAGCCAAACAAGAATGGCTCAAAACATTCCTAGAACTGCCAAATGGAATACCATCACACGATACGTTTGGCAGAATATTTAGTCAATTAAACCCAGAGGTTTTGGAGCAGAACTTTCAATCCTGGGTAAAAGTCATCGCCGGAAAATTAGGACTGAAGGTAGTAGCCATTGATGGTAAAAGCCTCAACGGCTCTTATGACCGAGAAAGCTCATTAAAATCTTTAGTGATGGTCAGTGCATGGTCAAGTAGCCATAAACTAGTTTTAGGTCAAGCAGCAGTAGAGCAAAAATCGAATGAAATCAAAGCAATTCCGATTTTGCTCGAACAATTGGATCTAGAGGGCGCAATTGTCACTACCGATGCAATGGGGACTCAAACAGCCATTGCCAAGCAAATAAAAGAGGCTGGGGCAGATTATATTCTAACTCTCAAAGCCAACCATCCCACTTTGGCAAATGATGCTAGGAACTGGTTTGAAAAACATCAAAATCAGCTTGATAGGACTCAAAGTGTTGAGAGCGAATTGTTTTGTGAAGCAGGACATCATCGTATCGAGAAACGTTGTTTTTTCTCAGTACCCGTCGAGCAGGTGTTTGAGCAAGCCAGAATTAAAAGTTGGACTGGACTTCAAACATTAATTGTGGAACAGAGTAGTCGCCAGCTTTGGAATAAAACTACTCACAACGTTAGGTTTTTTCTCAGTTCTCTCAATCCTGAATTTACTGATTTTCCTCACTCAATTCGTAGCCACTGGGAAGTAGAAAACCAGTTACATTGGTGTCTGGATGTAGTTTTCTCGGAAGACAATTCTCGGATTCGCAAAGATCATGCCCCACGAAATATGACTATCCTCAGAAGATTAGCTCTCAATTTGCTGCGTCAAGACACTTCCAAGGGTAGTCTGAAAATGAAACGTTATCAAGCTGGCTTGAATAATAATTTTCTGCTTCAGATTCTATCTAATTCTGGCATATTTTGACTTGATATTTTGATGCGATTACCCTGTAGAGAATCTCTAGATTCAAATCGAATGCTACAAATGGCGGTAATTAAAGAATTAGAAATTATTGGAGAAGCAGCTAATAATGTTTCCCCCGAAATTCAGAAAAAATATTCTAAATTACCCTGGCGACAAATGATTGGAATGCGAAATCGTTTAGTTCATGTTTATTTTGGGGTAGATATAGATGTAATTTGGCAAACAATTCAAGAAAATTTAGTACCTTTAATTGAAGAGCTGGAGAAAGTTATTATTATTTTATCTGATAAATCTGATAATTCCTGAGTGTAGATATCACATTTGAAGTTGTAGTATTAAAATAATAATATTTTACAAGCTAACAAAATCATGACATCAATTCTCCAAATAATTTTTATCACGAATTTCCTCAAGCCAAAGCTAATCTAAGTAATAATCGTAGCCACAACCATTTGATAGAGATAGGCAATTGATTTAAACAAGGTAATCTAAATAGATTAATATTATTCGACGCATCTTTAAAATCACCACGCTTAATTTGTCGATAAGTTCCCGCAAGAATAAACTGATGAATAAAATCAGACTTACATTTTTCAACTTGTTTATAATCTAAGATATTAAGCTTCTCTACCTTACTAAATAAACCCAATAAGTTATTAATAGTCTCTTCATTAAACATTCTAGTAGTTAAAGATTTTGTATGAACTGTGTAAGCACTAATAGCATTGGGCAAGCATAATAAACCATGCTTACTTAAAATTCTAATCCACATATCCAAATCAGCTATTTCTCCTATTTTTTTATCAAAGTAGCCTACTTGTTTAAAAATATCCCGACGAATAACTATCCCTGGAAATCGAATAAAAGAAGAATTAGATAAAACTTTCACTAAAGCTTTTTCTGGTGGTAAATATGATTCGTTTTTCAATAATTGTTTCTTAATAACTCTCTCTTGTTCATTGACTACATGAACACCAAACAACATTACAGGATATTCTTCTTGATTATATGTAATTACTTTAATAATTTTATCTACTCCATTGCTCAATAAAAAATCATCATCGTGCAGCACTAAAACATATTTACCTAATGCTAACTGAATAGAATTATTCCAATTTGCAGCCATTCCTAGCTTTGGCTGATTATGAGTATATTTATAACTAATATTTAAAGGTGGTAATATTTTATTAGCGATCGCGCTGCATTCAATATGCTCGGAATCATCAGAAATAATAACTTCTATATGCTGTTTATTTTCAGCAATATTAGAAACTATAGATCGCAATGCCCTTTCAAACCAAGCAGGACGATTATAAGCAGGAATACAAATACTTAGAAGTATATCTTGCTGTAGCATTAGATATGTAAGTCTCTTCTAGCTTGAGATGATAATTAAAAAATGGATAATTCTATAGTTCCCATTAAGAAAGAAAGATCGATTATTAAAACAAGATAATTCTAATCATTAGCCAAGTAAGCATCTTTGCAAGATTAACTACTAAATAATTTCTGTTAAATCTAAAACAAAACCAGGTAAAATAACTTCTCCCGATAAAGTTGCTGGATATTTAACTAACTCCATTGATTGATTACTACGATAAATTTCTACTTCTCGATCTTGAGGGTTAATTAACCATCCCAACTTTAAACCACTATCAAGATATTCTTGCATCTTATCTTGTAAAGCTTTTAGAGAATCAGTCCGAGAACGAAGTTCAATTACAAAATCGGGACATATAGGCGGAAATTTCTCTTGTTCTTCTTCAGTTAAATTTTCCCACCTTTCTAATTTAACCCAGGCAACATCAGGAGATCGATCGCCCCCATTCGGTAAACGAAAAATAGTAGATGAACTAAAAACTTTGCCTAACTTAGTTTGACGATTCCAGATATTTACTTCAGTAATCAAATCTGCTTCTCTGTTTCCACTCACTCCTCCCACTGGTGGCATAATAATTAATTCGCCCTTGGCATTACGCTCGAATTGCCAGTCTTGATTTTTAGTACACAAACGATAAAATTGTTCGTCTGTTAACTCGACTGTATCTAAATTCAAAACTATGCCCTTCATTGTTTTAATCCAAGATAGTTAATAAGCTCGATCGCAGACTTTTATCCTAGCAAGACGAATTGTACTTTCGATCGATTCCTCTGCCTATTCTAAACTTCTGCTCAAAATCAGCGTGGCGAAGTAATAGTAGAAATAGGCTTAAATAGAGCAACCATTTATTTAACTTAAACCTTTGTAACACCTAACTTACTACTTACTACTCACTACTTGTACGGGCGAACGGCCGTTCGCCCCTAACTACTCACTACTTAAGCAAAGCGACACTAGGGTAATAGTAATTCTGCATCTCCTGGTTGAGGCAGCCTGGGAATAGGATTAGAGTTACTAGAAGGTGGTCGATCTTCTAAAGTAGGAGAATTGGATGTAGAGCTATTTTGCTGTTGCCCATTGTAGATACTGACTAGGGTATCTACTAACTCATTTCTTTGACGACGACTAAGACTAGTAATGATTGCGCGATCGCCTTCTAACGGATTAAGCTGTAAAGTGCTACTTCCTGGATAACGAAAATCTCTGATTGGTTCATTGACACCAAAATAGTCTGCTAGAGTCAGCTTCCAATCAAGACGATACTTGAGAGGACGGTTTTTAACGTATTCATGATAGCGAACCAAACGACTCATCAGAGTATTATCTAAATCAACTTCTCCCGTTTCTTGGCTAAGATATTGATTTTCTCTAGGCAAAGAAGGAATAAGTTTATAAACTTCCTCTGCTACTTCTTCTGGGCGAATATCCTGAGCGATAGCCTTAGGTAATACCCAATTAATGCTGATTTTGGCTATGTGAGGCTGGATTTTTACTAAAAGAGGCAATAAAGAAATAAAAATAGCAAGGACTAGCGTACTACTTGAAGAAATCAACTTGCTATTTTTCATCGGTTTCCTAATTTAATCACCAATAATTTCTGGTTGGGTTAGTTCGTCAGACATTTCAATAATGGCACGAATCGCAGGTTTCATCATGGCATCATCAACATTGTCTAATTCTTCATATCGACGGCGTTTAGCTCGGTTGGCAACTTGTACAGTAATACGGTAACGATTAGAAGCTGCACTCATTAGTTCTTCGGCACGATACATAATTTCGGAGGAGTCGAAAGCACTTTTTCTTTGCATTAAAAATTCCTTATACTATGGGTTGTCTAAATAGATGTTATGTAGACGATCTCTAGTTTAGCAGTTATATTTTACGAGAGAAAGTTTCTGCTCATAAGGAAAAAAGGATTATTGCACACTCAAGTGTATGGCAATTAAAACATAAGTTAATCATTTTTTTAGTATACACTTTGTTTAGTTTGTATTATTATTAAGCAATATATCAAAGCGTAAAGGTATTATTTTACATAAGCAATTTTTAAAAACAAACTTTCATGCAAACTATTTTTCCTGTTAATTCAACTTCAGTTAATCAGAGCCAACATGAAAAATATAGATTAAAAGTTGCTCAACCACTGAAAGTAGTTGCCTTAGGAGATAGTTTAGTCTACGGCTTTGGTGATTTCGTAGGTGGTGGTTGGGTAGAAAGGTTACGCCGTCAGTGGATGTCTCCAGCAAGTTCGGGACATGTTCTCTATAATTTGGGTATTCGTGGCGATCGCACAAATCAAGTTTACCAACGTTTAGAACAAGAATTTCGTTGCCGAGGAGAACTACGTAATCGTTTACCAGACTTAATTTTGCTTTCTGTAGGAGTTAATGATTCTCCTTGTTTGATGAGAAAAGACGGAAAACCATTTACAGATTTTGATGAATTTAAAGAACAAATAAATAATTTACTGGATTTAGCTCAAAGTTTTTGTCCTGTAATGTTCATTGGCATGGTACCAGTAGCAGAAGCAAAAATGCCTTTTTTGGATTGTCTACACTATAGTCACCTCAATCAGTATAGATACAAAGAATTTACTAAAAGAGCTTGCCGAAACCGACAAATTCCCTACCTAGATATTTTCGACTTGTGGTTAGCTAGAGGAGAAGATTGGATCGAAGGACAACTTTCTGCTGATGGTTTGCATCCTAATGTCCAAGGTTATCAAACTTTGCTCCAAGATATTTTGAAGTGGCAACCCATAGTTCAAATCTCTTAGTTTTTCGTTTCCATATCTTCAGATCTACCATAAAGAACATATGGTGTTTGCACATGAATAATTGGCAAATCTAAATGATGAGACTCATCGGTCAAAAAATAATTAGATTTATACTTGGTCATTAATTTGCTTACTTGAGAAGTATTCAGGCTAGAAAAACCAGCACTGATAGCTTTTACCGTTTTGCGTTGCTCAAGCTCCTCTTCACCAAAATAGATATCCGCTAAAGCTCCCCCACTGAGGTCATTTAAACGTTCATAATATTCGACGATCGCTTGTGAAGTTTGCGGAAACATTTTGAGCTTGACAACAGTAGCACGCTCAGTCAACCAAGTAAAATTAGCCAAGTGCCAAGGGTGAGAAATAATGATTGCATCTTGTTCCGTATGATTGTGAATCCACTCACTCATTAACTTCCATTGAGGAGTTACTTCTTGTTGTTGTACAGGAAAATCTTGATAGGCGATCGCTCTTTGGGTAAATACTCCCATTTGGGCAAACAAAATAAAGCCTAATAAAACCAACAATAGACAACGAAATTTGTGTTTCTCGATTATCAATTGACTTTGTAAGTTATAGGCTACTAGCAAACAGGTAGTCAAGGGCAGCATGATATCGCCAAAGCGAAAGGGATAATATTGTAACCACTCTCCTTGATGATCGAACAAAGAGATTACCATTCCAGCACCAAAGGGAATTAAAGCAATAAGAGTAAATTCTGCTAGTTCAAAACGGGCATGAGTTTCAAGATTCCAGCCTTGGGAATCTGCCTTCTTTTTTAGGGAGATCATACATAATGACCACAACACAAGATAGACAAAAAATTTTAGCCACAAAATGGGATGCCAAGCAAAAGGATTCAAATGATGGGGAAGTCTGAGAAAAACATAAATAAAAGATGCCGAAATACTACCTGTGGTTGAAGAATTAAGTAATTGGTGAAAAGTTGCAGGAATGGCAAAAATACTAGCAGCTAAATAAATTACAAGTAATAACCAAGCACTCTGTCCCAGTTTCCCTAAACGCCGTTGAGGACGAAAACAAAACCAACCTAATGTGGTCATAAACGCCCAACCACCTACCAAAACATGAAAAGAGGTTGCCAATCCTAGTAACAAGGTCATTAAAATATATCTTCGGCTCAACATTAAAGGGATAGCAATCAGAATAAGTCCATAAGCCACAGCTTTTGCTTCTAATCCCCCTACAAACCATTCTCCTGCGAGCGCACCTTGAAGAGAACCCTGATAAGTAATTATCACCGTTGCTACTAAAAGATATATTAAGCTTAAACCGAGTTTTTCTCCCAGGAGTACTAAACCCCAAGCTACCAAAACGTAACAGACTAAACGACCAATAATAGAAGTTGCTAAAAAACCAAAGTGAACTATACAAGAGCCAAAAATAATTTGAAATAAATATCTGTAGTTAGTTTCTGTGTTGAGATACCAGTCACTAGCTACCCAAGAAGGAGCGACAAATTGCTTGGCTAAGGGCAAAACATCTACTTCGTTCCAGACCAAACCGTTCATGTTACCGTCTAATAATAATCTCAAGCTGAGAAAAATTAAGACTATTGCTGTCTTGAAAGCAATTTTACGAAAATAAGACGAAATATACACTATAATCCTGCTTTAACTCCTCATTCACTATGGTTGAGTTTAATCTGGGAAGTGAGAAAACTCAATTGTTTCTGTGTTGAGAAATAAAGTGTAAGGGCAAGCTGACCTGGATTCATAGAGTAGATAGCAGACTAGATAAGATACTTATAAACAGATGCTACTTGGGGGAAATTTTTAAATACTCTGCAATAAGTGTACCTTAGACGTAATGTCTACTTCGATCGGGTTGATGTTGGGGAACATCAAAAATATATTTAATTTGAGAAAAGGGGAAAGTACAAAAACTTAACTTTTGGATTCAGTCAAATGAACGCCATGAGTGCTGGGAAGCACCAAGATGGAAGGTTAATTTATCCCCAAGAAACTTACAAACTACTGGAATCCAGACTTTCAGATTCTTCAGGAGTTTGAGGTAAATGTAGACCACATTCTTGTTTAAGTCCATGAAAACGAGTATCTCTTTCGTCAGTATCATCAGCCATGAGGGGACGACTTGAATGCCAATCGCCAACACTGACATAACCTAAGTCAAAATAAGGATGATAAGGAAGATCGTGGGCAGTTAAATATTGATAAATATCACGAGAATTCCAAGCCAAGATCGGATGTATTTTGTAGATATCTTCTTGTTTACTAACACGATCTAAACCTTGACGATGTTGAGTTTGATCCCTACGTAGTCCTGCTAGCCAAGCTGTAGCGTTTAGTTCTTTCAAAGCACGCTGCATAGGTTCAACTTTGCGAATGTCATCATAACGATTGAATTCTTCTACATTGTTATGTTCCCATAGTTTTCCATACAAAGCTTCCATTCTAGCTGGAGAAATAGGAGACTGATACACTTTCAAATTAAGTTGTAGTCTTTGCGTTAATTCTTCAGCAAATTTGTAGGTTTCTGTGGGTAAGTAACCAGTATCAACCCAAATGACGGGAATATTTGGTACGACACTAGTAACTAAATGCAGCATTACCGCAGCTTGAATACCGAAACTTGTACTCATTACTAGGCCATTACCAAAAGTAGTTGCACTCCACTGGACTAGTTGTTGTGCTTCTATATCTTTGAGGTCTTGATTAAGTGCTACTAAATCTAATTTAGGTCTATTGATGATTGCATTTGTCATCGATTTTGCTGCTTTTTGTGTTTGTTTGGTTTAGGGATAGAGATTGGTGATTATTTTAGCTTATCCTGTTTTTACTACTATATTTTTACCATTGGTTCACTTCTGTAACTAATGTCTCAGTAAGAGTGAGACTGGTGCGGATAATAAGTAAAAAATAGGGAATAAATATAAATATATCGATCGCTTTTAAGAGTTAGCTTTGATCAAAATACCAATAAAAGCAAAAGCTCCTACCAAAACAAGACACACAGACACTACAAAAGAAAGAGATGTGCGAGGCACATACAAGTAATCTTCTTTTAAGATGCGTTTTAACTCTCGACGATGATCTAATGCTGCTAACATCATCGCACCAGTACCAATGCTAATAAAAGCAAGACCTACTATACGAGATAGATGAAAGGGGTCAATGTTTTCACCAACACTAGTTTTTTCTATGGCGTAAAAAATACGATCGATCCCAAATCCAAAACTAATTAGGGACAAGCAAGTACGAATCCAAGCCATCAAAGTACGCTCCGCAGCAGCACGATTACGTTCTCTCGCTAGTTCAGTATTAATATTGGTTGGTTTCTGACTCATTTTTGACCCTATAAATTATTAGGGATGAATTAAGTAGCGATTTGCTTGCTACTTTTGACTTATTACCCATTTCTCATTACATTGTTATCGATCGATTTGATATACTTCTTCAGCTACTCGTTTAAGACGGCGGAGTTGTGCTTGCATATCTCGCTTTGTCCATTTTGCAGCAAAAAAATTAAATCCCCAACTAACTACTGGGTTGGGAATTTCAAATTCAAAGCGGTTAAGTAAATATGTACCATTATCCGTTGGCTGACATTCCCAGCGATCGCGTCCTTGAAAAAAACCTTCAAACTGCCAAACAATTAAACCAGGTTCTCTTTCAATAACTACACTTCTCAAAGTTGGTTTCCATACAGGAGTATCGATAACAAAACGACTTAGACTACCAATCTGTGTGCTCCATTTGCCAATAGGTTCGCAAGATAAGATTGGGTTCAGCCAACGATGCATAAGTTCCAGGTCTGTAAAACAACGTTCTACCACTACCGCACTTGCTTTAATTTCTATAGACTGTTCAAAACTTTGCCTTAGTGACATGATAATTGCTAATAATTGTAAATTTTGAAGTCGAAGTATAGTGAATTATTAATTTTTTAGGGAATTTTTGTCATTTTAAAAAAATTGGAGACAAGCTGAAGGCTAAAAATGTAGTCATTAAGGTAAAAATCATGTAAAAAGTTTTTAGAAGAGGATAATGCGAACTCAAGTTCTGATAGTGCTAAAAGCATTAAATCTTAACTTTTTAAGTATTTTTAGCCAAATTTGCCCTAATAATACCTAAAAATGTATTGACTCTAATTAATATATTGCCGTTATTCTCGTTTATTTTACGGGAAAAAGAGGATAAACTAAAACAGGAAAAATGACACAAGTAATAAATACTATCTCGCCAATACAGCCTTGGCTGCTGGCACAGACAAATCCATTGGATCAACTAATTTCTGGTTTGGGGCTTGACTTAGGTACATCGGTTCTTAATTTAATCAAAGCCGTTGGTATCTTGATCCTAGGCTGGATTGTTGCCACCATAGTTAAAGGCTTAGTCAAAGGATTACTTAATCGTACTAATATTGACAACAAAATTGCTAGTTGGATTTCTGGGGGTTCAGGAGATGCAATTCCGATAGAAGATTGGATTGCCAGCTTATTCTATTGGCTGATTCTATTATTTGCGATTGTTGGATTTCTTGATGCTCTACAACTAGAAGTGGTGTCTGAGCCACTTAATGGTCTTTTAAATCAGGTAACAGGCTTTTTACCCAAAATTGTCGGTGCTGGCATTTTATTGGGTATAGCGTGGCTTTTAGCTACCGTCGTCAAGATGATAGTTACTAGAGGACTAGGAGCATTAAATCTAGATGAACGTTTTGGACAACAATTAGATTCATCTGATTTTGCCCTCAGCGATACCATTGGCAATGCTCTATACTGGTTTATCTTCTTACTATTTTTACCTTCTGTCCTTAATACACTTAATTTGGAAGGGACTCTTCAGCCAGTACAGAGTTTGCTAGATGATATTTTGGCAGCAGTCCCCGATATTCTCAAAGCATTATTTATTGGTGCAGTTGGCTGGTTTGTTGCTCAGATAGTCCGTCGTTTAGTTACTAGTCTCTTGTCTGCTACAGGGATAGACGGAATAGGAGAAAAATTTGGTCTTTCTGGTACTGGTGGACAGAAATCTCTCTCTTGGATTGTTGGTACAGTTGTCTTTGTTTTGGTATTAATACCTACAGTTATCGCTGCTTTAGAAGCTCTCCAAATTGAAGCAATTTCTGCTCCTGCAATTAATATGCTCGATCAAGTATCGGCATTGTTGCCCAAACTCTTTTCTGCTGGTATTGTCTTGGCTTTGGCGTACATGATCGGGCAATACCTATCAGAGTTTATTACCAATATCTTGACTGGTATTGGTTTCAATAATTTTTTCCAATGGCTAGGTATTACTCCTCCTGCTTCGAGTTCTTCCGCTTCTGGTTTACACGGTCAAACAGAACAACCTACAGTAATTCAAACTACTTCGGTAGGAACAAAAACTCCTTCAGAATTTGTTGGCATAATCAGTTTGGTGGCAATTATGTTAGTTGCTGCCCTAACCGCTGTAGATATCCTGGGTATTCAAGCCTTAGCTGATGTAGTTCGCATTATTCTCCAAATTGCTGGTCAAGTATTTATTGCAGTTGTAATATTTGGTATTGGTTTATATTTAGCCAATCTGGCATTTAATCTCATTGTTAGTTCTGGTGCTGGACAAGCAAAAACTCTTGCACAAGCTGCTCGAGTTGCGATCGTTATTTTTGTGGGAGCATTAGCTTTGACTGAAATGGGAGTTGCTCCTAATATCGTCAATTTAGCTTTTGGTCTGATTTTAGGTGGTATTGCTGTAGCGATCGCTCTTGCTTTTGGCTTGGGGGGTCGAGAAGTTGCTCAAGAGCAATTACGTTCTTGGGTTAGTTCCTTTAAGAACAGATAGATATAGCGTATTCGATCCTATCTTATTATCAAATAGCCACTACCTTACTCTTAAGTTTGGTAGTGTTTTTTTTGCTGGAACTTAGGTTGTTTAAGTTTTGTTGCTAACGTTTAAATAAAGCTAAGAGCTAAGAGCTAAGAGCTAAAAGCTAAAAGCTAAAAGCTAAAAGCTATTAATTTTTACCATTGAGGATTTTTTGATAATAACTTAGTTGCATCTGAGACAGAAATTGGCTTAGCAAAAAAATAACCTTGCCCATAGTCGGAATTTAAACCTTGGAGAGTTTTCATTTCCTCTTCTGTTTCTATACCTTCTGCTATTATCTCCATACCTAGTTTATGACCAAGCATGACAATAGAACTAACTATGTCTATGTTTTTACTACCTTTATTCATATTCCTGATAAAAGATTTATCGATTTTAAGGTTGTCTATAGGAAAACGGTGTAAATAGCTGAAAGAAGAGAATCCTGTACCGAAATCGTCCATAGTCAAGCATATACCTAGATTTTTTAGCTGATGGAGCAATATAATGGCATTTTCTATGTCATCCATAACCATGCTTTCTGTAATTTCTAATTTTAAGTTATGGCAATTTAATTTAGTAGTTGCTATGGTTTGTTTAATTTGCTCTACTAAATTAGGCTGAGAAAATTGACGACCTGAAAGGTTAACACTTATAAGCAAAGAAGCGTGATGAGGAAATTGTTTTTGCCATTGATACATCTGCTGACAAGCTTCTTGCAAAATCCATTTCCCCAGGGGAATAATTAACCCTGTTTCTTCAGCAATAGGAATAAAGGTATCTGGATAAACGAAACCTCGTTTAGGAGAATTCCAACGTATCAAAGATTCAAAACCAGCAATCTGACCAGTTTTTAAATAGATAATAGGTTGATAGTAAAGTTCAAATTCTTGATTGTCTATAGCTTCTCGTAAATCTGCTTCTAGTTGCAAGCGTTTTAAAGCTTGGTCGTGCATCCCTACTGCAAAGACTTGGTGACTTGCTTTTCCTGATGCTTTAGCCTTATGCATAGCAGTCTGAGCAGATCTCAACAAATATTCAGGCTGAAAATCTTGATTTATTTGATTAACAGCAATGCCAATAGTTACTGTAGTAAAGGTTTCTCTATCATCTAACTGAAAAGGTAAAGTTAAGTCATTTTTTAACTTATTAGCGATCGATAGTGCTGTCTCCACATTATCTATATCTTTAATAGCGATCGCAAATTCGTCTCCTCCTACTTTCCCAATCAAAGCATCAGAATTAAAATGAGTTTTGAGTCTTTTAGCTGTAGTAACTAATAATTTATCTCCCGCTTTATAGCCTAATCCTTCATTAATTAGTTTGAAGCGGTCTAGATCGAGACAAAAAATTGCTAGCAAGCGATCTGGTTTCTTTTGCTTATTAAGCTTTTTTAATTGCTTAGTAAATAAAATACGGTTTGGTAAATCAGTCAAAGAATCGTAAACCAGATTGTAGAAAATCTTGTATACAATAATGCTTACTGCGGTAACAAGAAAAGTAATAACTGCAGGAACAAACGGTATCCATCCTCTCTGGATAAATAAGAAAAAAGATATTCCCCATAAGCTAGTAATTCCAGCTACTATAGCTATACCTAATATTAGTGGACGACGTATTTTTCCAGCTATTATCGCCCCAACTATAGACCAACCCCAAATCCAGAAACTTTCTACCCCTTCATTCCAAAACCACAGTTGACGAGAATTATCTAATACTGCACTGAGGATTTGGCTAGTCATATGAGCATGAACTATTACCCCAGGCATAATCGTTTCTACGGAGTTATAGGGAGTATAAAAAAAATCTTTAATTCCAGGAGCATTGGTCCCAATTAAAACTACTTTATCTTTGACTAAATTGGGATCGAAATTGTCAGCTAAAACTTCTGTTAAGGTTAGTTTTTCAGCAATATCTTTAGATTTAAAATCAGCCATAATTTCCCACCCTAATGCATCAAATGATGCCCTTTGATAACCTCCAGAATTGTGATTGAGGGCAATAAACTCTGTATCGCCAATACGTAAGGAATTATCTAGCACTTCAAATTCTAAATCGCGATCTCGTAAATAGCTCAAACTTAAGCGCAGAGAAAATGAGTATAGCTCTTCTCCATCAAGAGTCGTATACATAAAATTACGTCTTATCACATTGTCTCTATCGGGAAATAGATCACTAAAACCAATTCTGTCTGTTGGCACACCTGGTGCAGGAAGAACTCGTCCAATTTCTTCAATAGTGATCACGTTTGTTGCTTTCAACTTTTGTCGTAAGGCATCAGTTCCTGGAGGATGAGAAATATTGCGATGTATATCTAAACCAATTACTTTGGGTTGATATTTTTGTAATGTGGCAAGTAACTCTGCATATACTTCATCAGCGAGGGGCCATTGATTTTGCTGTTGGATATCTGACTCGGTTATTTCTACTACCAGCAGTCTAGGATCTTTTTGCTCGTTACTATTTAGATTAACTAGCTGGTCGTAAGCAGCTAATTCTAATGTTTCTAATTGACCTAATTGTCTAGCTCCTAATATTAGACCAGTTATTAATAAACTAGCCAAAAAAATAAATGAATTATAAGGAGAAAAAACATGATGATGATTCTTAAGATAATCTTGAGAATTGGATTTAAATTTAAAGAAAAATTTACGGCAAATTTTATTAAACACGATAGCTTAGATGTTTTTTGATATTTTTAAAATTATCTCTAACTATTGAGTATATTTGCTTAATTAGAGTAGGGGTGCATTGTTAAAATAATCTCAATCAAGTAATTTTCTCGCAATTATTTCTTCAATATTATTTCCTAAATATTTAGGATAATTTTATCTAACATCTAAACTCTAAAACAATTGGTATAGTTGTATAGAGATATTAGTTTTTTCTTTAAAATGTTATCTAGAGAACCAGCTTTTAGTAAAATAAGCACAGTCCTAGGGTTGACCATAATGCTCAGCCTCTGTTTGACTAGCTTTTCTCCATTAGTTCAAGCAGAAACAGTAGATACAAACCCCAACAAGAGCAGAGCTAATGTAAATAAAAAAGAAAGAAGAACCGTCAGGGAGAGAGGTGGTTTACCTGTTTATCGCATAGGAGGAGGTAGTCGTGGTAACTGTCTTGCTAACCAAGGTCAACTCATTGCCCTAGTACCAGAGGATTCAGTTAGTATAACAGCATCAAATAAACCTCAACTTTTCTTTTATATTCCTGAGACATCTCAATCTAATCTAATAGAATTCGTTGTACGCAATCAGCAAGATGAACTGGTTTATGAGACATTTTTAGAAACCAGCGATCGCTCAGGAATTATTACCATAGAGTTGCCTGAGAGCATATCACAAGAATTACAGAAAACTAATGAAGATTATCATTGGTATCTCTCAATGATATGCAATCGGCAAAAACGTTCTCACGATATAGTTGTACAAGGTTGGCTAAGACGTGTAGAAATAAACCCTGCTCTCAGCTACAAACTGCACAATGCTAGCCCGGCAGAACAAGCAAGCTTGTACCAGCAACAGGGAATTTGGCATGATGCTTTATCCGTAATAGCCCAAGAGCGAAAAACTTCTAATTATCAAGGTACCACTAAAGCTAAATGGAACGAGTTATTAAATAGCATAGGTTTAGAAGAATTAGCTGAACAACCATTGATTGAGACTAATGAATTTAGTTCTGTTAACTGGTTGTTAGATCGTTCTTCTCGATAACTTTAATTACACATTGGACATATTCTTTTCCCTGTCTCAATCAAGAAATTAATTTTTAGATTGGCTTGGTCAAGAATTCTCTTAATTACTAGTTAAGAGAGAACGCCAGAAAAATTTGGGCAGAGCAAGCATTCGCTTCCATCGCCAAGGTTCTTGATAGAGGCGGTAAGACCATTCTAAGTTATTATTTCTTAACCACGAAGGAGCGCGGGATTTATTACCTGACCAGATATCGAAACTTCCCCCTACTCCTATCCAGATAGAATTAGGGCAAAGAAAGCGGTTCTGTTCAATCCAAAATTCTTGCCTAGGAACTCCTAAACCAACAAAAATTACTCTAGGTTGCTTTTGTTTAAGAGTTTCCTGCCATTGTTTTTGTTCTTCAGCAGATAGATAGCCATGTTGGCTCATAATAGAAAGTTGAGGAATTCTTTTCTGCCATGTTTCAGCTGCTTTAGCTGCGGTTTGAGGAGTTCCTCCATAGAAACAAATTAGAGGAGACTGAGGTACTTTTCCTAACTGATGTAATAATGACTCTGCTAATTCAATTCCTGGGGAGCGTTTTTGTCTTTTCCCTCGCAAAAGCATATAAAAAACAATACCAGCCCCGTCAGGGATAACTAATTCGGCGGTTTTAATAATTTTGGCTAAAGTTTGATTGGTTTCGGCAAGAATTGCCATCTCTGCATTAAGAGTGACTACATGAGTACCCAGTTTGTTGTGCATTCTTGATATTAGCCAACTCCCATAGTCTTCGAGTAAATGCACGGGTAAATTTAAAACTGTAAATATATCAGGGGATGGTGGTTTTTGATCTAATTGAAACATGGCTATCAATGTTGATTAAAAAGAGAATTATGATGGTTTTAACTTAACTGCTGTCCCAGTAGCAGTGATAAGAAGCAACACGCCTTTTTCGTCTACATTTATCGTACCAGTATCTATCTCGATACCCACAACTCCATCTGCACCTAATTCTTGAGCTCTTTTTTTTAATTCTTCGATCGCTTCTAACTGTCCTTTTTCAAAGATGCGTTCGTAACTACCAGTACGACCACCAATCATATCTCTAATCCCTGCAAAAAAATCCCTTAAGGCATTAGTTCCATAAACTACTTCTGCTGTAACTATCCCTAAATAATTCTCGATCGACCAGCTTTGAATCGTATCAGTCGTTGTAACAATCATAAATCGCCACACCAAAATTATTAGTCATTGTAATTTAGATTATAAGGAAATCTAAATTTTTCTAGAAGGCAATAGGAAAATGTCTTCATCAATCAACAACTAAAATGATCTTATGGGTTATTCTCTTTTAAGTCGATTTCAAGGTGCATTGTTCGGGGGCATACTGGGAGATGCTATAACTACACAGATACAAACGCCTTCTCTATATCCAAGTAATCAGCAGCCAGATTGGTATAAAATTCTCCATTATCAGCCATCAAAATTGATCGATAATCTCCAACAAATTTGTTTGATGCTTAATCAATCTAATCAATTAGAACAGCAAATTTTTAAGTGTGAGTCGAGGAATAGTGGTGAATGGGCTTATCTGGCTTTGCCGATTATACTTTTTTACCACGAAGATTTTGTTTTGTTACAAAAAGAGATAAGAATCTTTGCTCAGTATTGGCAATGGTCAGACGAAGTTGTAGAAGATGTATTAATATGGAGTTACATTATGGTTCTAGCTCTAAAGAAAAAGTTGGATAAAAGAAATATAATTGGGCAGCTTTTAGCAGGTGTGAGAGCAAAGCAAACTCCTTTATATCAACTGTTAAGACAATTAGAATCATGGTTATTTGAAAGTCTAACTTTAGAGCGAGTGGTGGAGAAATTATCTACTCAAAACCAAGAATGGTCTATTCCCTTGTCTCTTTATTGCTTTAGTTCTACTCCAGAAAATTTTTATCTCTCTATTAGTCGTGCTACCCACCACCAAACTCAAGCTAGAATAACAGCTATATTAACTGGGACTTTGGCAGGAGGGTATAACGGTATTATAGGAATACCTACTCCTTGGCGTAACCTATCCGCGGAAAATCCAGTATATCAAGAAATCGATCGACAAGGAACAACATTGTTTAATAACTGGTCTGGAGTATATCAAAAGGGACGGCAATTAGATAGAGATATAATTGGGCAAAGAGCCATTGCTTCCCCTGGTATAATTCAACCTCGCTCATCTTTGAAAGTTATTTCTCAAAGAGAGTGTACATAAATAGTGGGGATAAATAATTTTTGCCTTTAAACTTAAGTAATAATATTTTTAACTAAGTTAATATTTTCTTTTGTTTAATTATTAGCGTTGATTTGAGTCTAGGCAACTATAATAATGCTTCAAAAATTCTCATAAGTCATGAAAAGTTTGTCTTCATTAACCCAAAAATTTGAAGTGTGGTGGCAAAACTGCCAACGTAGATACAATAGATTTTGGGGAACTGAAGCTCCTCTAACCTTAAAATCAGCTAAACAACCACCAGAAGGTAGACCCAAAATACTTTCTCATCGCCACAAAAAACGCCGACAAAGAAAATCGCTACTGATGTTGGTACTAGCTATTGTTACTCTAACCAGCGTAATTGGGTATCGTTTTTACAATCAACCACAGCTAGCAGTAGGAAAAGTATCTCCTGTAAGAATCACTGCTCCTGAAGATGGACAATTTGAAGATGACAAAACCACTACTGAAAGACGCAAAAAAGTACAAACAGGAATTATTCCGATTTTGAAACAAAATCGTGAGATTACCCAGCAAATTAAACTGCAGATATCCAAATATCTCGATCGCGTTGAACAATTAAGAAAATTAGTTGAACCTTTTCCTTTTATTGACAGTGAAATTATTTCTGTAGAAACTCAGCAATATATCCGCTCTTGTTCAGAGTCAGAATTAAAAAATATTTTAGAAATAGTTCATCAGCATCAATCTCAGAATTTATCAGACTCAACCCAAGAAACTTTAACAACTGAACCATTAGAAAGTTTAAACTTAAGACTAGAGCAAACTGTCAAAGAATTGAAAGCTTATCGTCAAAAAGCATCAGTAACCGAATACAATAAATTTCTGGCTCGTGTTGCTCTAATTCGCTATCGTTATTCGCAAGTCTGGAAAAAACTACAACAAAAGCCGATTGAGCGTCTCAATGAAGACGAAATAACAACTTTACTAGACCTACAAAATAGTACGTGGGTAAAAACGAAGACAGCTATTTTGCAAGCTTCAGAAAGAATATTAGTCCAAGGAATTTCTTCAGGAATGCCCTCAACTCTTCTAGAAGAAACGGTTGCTATTCAACTTCGTCCCGAAATTCCGGCTCAGACAGCCAACATAGGTAAAAATATTTTGCTAGAAGTTCTGCAGCCCAATTTAGAAAAAGACCGAGAAGCCACCAAAACGATGGCAGAAAAAGCAGCTTTAGCGATCGAACCAGTAATTGTCGAGATTAAGCAAGGAGAAATAATTGTCGATGAAGGAGAAGTAATTACCCAAGCGGATTTTGTTCTCTTAGATGGTTTTGGTCTTAGTCGTCGTAGCATTAACTGGAAAGGCTTAAAACTATCTGCAACTATTGCTGCTGGTTCTGTTGCTCTATTTTGGCTGATCCAAGCACAAGTATATACTTCTATACGTCGTCGGGATTATATGCTGTTGTGCTTACTCAGTCTTAGTGCGCCGTTACTAACAATCTTTAATATTCCCTATACCAACTTACCTGCCGTTGGTTTACTAGTAAGTAGTTTCTATAGTCCTTCTTTAGCAATTACTCTAGTTGCCATCTTAACAGGACTCATAAGTTTTACTACTCAAGCTATTAGTTGGGAATATTTATTAGCAGGAAGTGCAGGGGGTTTACTAGCTGCTGCCATCGCCGGTAAATTGCGTTCTCGCGAGACTATTGCCCGCTTAGGAGCTTTAGTTGGTTTAGTACAAGGAGGAGTATATTTTCTCACTCATTTAATTATTAGCTCTAGTGCAGTAACTATTTGGTCTGCGGTTTTGCCAGGAGCAGCAATATATGGTTTATCTGGATTAGCTTGGAGTATAATTGCCTTGGGAATTTCTCCCTACTTAGAGAGACTATTTGATGTTGTCACACCAATTCGCCTAGCAGAGCTATCTAATCCTAATCTACCTTTACTAAAAAGATTAGCAACAGAAGCTCCTGGTACGTTCCAACATACTATGTTTGTTGCTTCTTTAGCAGAAGCAGCAGCTAGAAAATTAAACTGTAATGTGGAGTTAATTAGAGCCGGGACTTTGTATCATGACATTGGTAAGATGCACGATCCACTAGGATTTATTGAAAATCAAATGGGTGGTACTAATAAACACGATGAAATTGATGACCCTTGGCAAAGCGCAGAAATTATTAGAAAACACGTCAGTGAAGGGTTGGTTATGGCGCGTAAATCCGGTTTACCCAAAGCAATTCGCGATTTCATTCCCGAACATCAAGGAACGCTACTAATCGCCTATTTTTATCATCAAGCTAAACAAAAATCATCCCAAGATCCAAGCGTCAAAGTGTTTGAGTCAGATTTTCGCTATATAGGACCAGTACCTCAATCACGAGAAGCAGGTATTTTAATGTTGGCTGATGGCAGTGAAGCAGCTTTGCGCTCTCTTAAAGATGTTACTCCTGATAAAGCTTTAGCTATGATTAGAAAAATTTTCAAGGCTCGTTGGCAAGACCAACAATTAGTAGATAGTGGTTTGTCTTACGATGAATTACCAGTTATTGCTGAAGTTTTTGTGCAGGTTTGGCAACAGTTTAATCACAAACGTATTGTTTATCCCAAAGGAGCATTGGGGAATAAGTAGTGAGTAGTGAGTAATGAGTAATAAGTCATGAGTAATAAGTCATGAGTCATGATTAATAAGTAAGGGATTAAGCAACCAACAACTAACAACCAACAACTAACAACTAACCATTAACAAAGTGACTAAGAATTCATCACAACAAGAAACTCATTTTAATCAAGCTCGTGCTGGCTTACAACAGGCAATCTCTTGGTATGCTAGTTTTCGTCGTCATTGGAATTATCCACCGAATCCTAACTTACAAGCAGCAGTAAGAAAGGATTTACAAGCTTTGAAGGGAGCTTTGGATAAATTAGACCAAACAGTTATTAAAATTTCCACTTTTGGGTTAGTTAGTTGTGGAAAATCATCAGTTATTAATGCTTTACTTGGTCAACCCATCTTAGAAACTGGCCCTTTACACGGTATTACTCAATGGCCTAAATCATTACGTTGGACTCCTGCTAGTGGGAAGGTGCAAGTGGAATTGATTGATACTCCTGGGTTAGATGAAGTTGAGGGAGAAGATAGAGCCAAAATGGCGCGGGAAGTGGCTCAGGAATCAGACTTAATTTTGTTTGTGGTAGCTGGAGATATTACCCGTACAGAATATTCTGCTTTGTGCGCTCTCAGAAAAAGTCAAAAACCACTAATTTTAGTCTTTAATAAAATCGATCTTTATCCAGATAAAGACAGAGAAACCATTTATCGCCAGTTACAACAATTAAATGCTGCGGGGGACGAGGAAGAATTAGACGAAATTATTGCAACGGATCAGATTGTAATGATAGCTGCTAAACCGCAACAGATTCAAGTGAGAATTGAAGCAGCAGATGGGCAAATTACTACTCAGTGGGAAACACCACCACCTCAAATTGAGGAATTACAAGAGACTATTTTAAGAATTTTAAATCGAGAAGGTCGATCGCTTTTAGCTTTAAATGCCTTAGTCCAAGCTAGAGATGCAGAAGTTAATATCGCCAAAAAAACTATTGAAATTCGTCAAGAAGAAGCCCAAGAAATCATTTGGCAATATGCCAAGTATAAAGCTTTGGCAGTTGCAGCCAATCCAATTCCTCTCCTAGATTTATTAGGGGGATTTGTGGCAGATTTGGCTTTAATTAGAGCTTTAGCACGGTTATATGGACTACCAATTACTAGTTATGAAGCTGGAAATCTCTGGCGAAGAATTCTAGCTAGTTCTGGCGGTTTATTATTTGGAGAAATTGCTGGTAGTCTCTTTTTTGGTGTGGGTAAAAGCGGTGCAGCCATTACTGGTATGTTTGAAAGTCCAATGTCTCTGTTGGCTTATGGTAGTGCAGCAAGTGTACAAGGTGCGATCGCTGGTTATGGAGCATATATAATCGGTCAAGTAGCACAGGTATATCTGGAAAAGGGTTGTACCTGGGGTGCTTTAGGTCCTTCTACTCTCATTGCGGATATTCTTTCTCAAGTAGAACCGAATACAATTATTTATCGTCTTCGCCAAGAGTTGTTGCAATAACTAAAGTATCTCACTGTTTATCTGTAAAGAGTTCAGAAAAGAAAGTTAAATAAAAATTATTTATACAAAATTAAAAGCAGATTGTCTAAAAACCCAAAATTCAGGCTAGATTTGTAGTCAAGCAATTTACTAAAACTCGGCTATATATATTAAGTATATCCATGGATTTACACATAACAGATGTTCAAAGTCTGGTAATGATCGATCATCAGATAGGCAATTACCTATTGTCTCCAGCTGAATATGAAATAGCACGCCAGGTAATCTATAAAACTGCCGATTTTGACTATTTATCACTATTACGTTTTTCAGAAAACTCTTTGACTCAAGGTGCAGCAGCTTTGGCAGCCCATATATCTGTTATTGTTGATAAACCTGCTGTTCAAGTAGGAATTGTTTCTATACTACAAAAAACTTTTTGCAACCCTATTTATTGTTGCAGTACTACAGTTACTCGACCGCAACAACGTAAAACAGAAGCAGCTTGGGGTTTAGAAACTATGGCAAAAAATCATCCCCAGGCAATTTATGTCATTGGACAAGAACAAACTGCTTTAACTACCCTCGTAGAATTGATAGAAAGAAAAAGCATTCAACCAGCACTAATTGTTGCGACTCCACCAACTTTTGTAGAACAAGACATCAAACAATGGTTGGCAACTTCATCTATTCCTAATATATATGTTGAAGGAAAGAAGGGTAACTCAGTAGTAGCATCGACTATTATTAACAGTCTCACAGAACTAGCTTGGCAAGAATATGCTCTTAATTTAGGTTAAAAGTGGGATGTTCAGTTTTATGAAACACAAGGTTTCTGGCCATATACATAATAGGTAGTGATATCATTCCAGATTCCTTGCTCAGTTTGCAGAGCTTCTAATTCGGCATCAAACTCAGCTTTAGCTTGTGCTAACTGCTCTGATGATAATTGGGATAGAGGAGAAGGATATTGTCCTGGTGCTGGATGTTCACTTCCTGCCCACATTCTTTTAGCTTTTTCTAAGCTGATATAACTACTATCCTCCTGTTCAACTTTGATTTCAATTGACTCAAATTTTGCTTGCTGAAGAAGATTCTGACATTTTTCAATCGTGCCTGTTGGCTTACTCATTAAAAACGAAATACCATATTTTTCAGCGATCTTTTGGGTAACAACTCCACCCACAAAAGCAGTTTCAGCAAAAGCATGAATTCCCAGAATTCCACCTGGTTTAAGCAATTTACGCCAAAGAGAAAGAGCAGAGATCAGATCGGACATCCAAATGAATGCAGAGGAACAGAAAATGCGATCGAAACTATTAGCTGGAAAATTTAGTTTTTCTCCATCTGCCAGCTGAAACTCAACATTACTGAGGTTTAAATTGGCAGCTTTTTGTCTCGCTTGAGCAATCATTCCTGAGGAAATATCAATACCAATAACTTTACCTTCAGAACCAACTAACTGAGCAGAAGCGATCGCGCAATGACCTGTTCCTGTGGCTATATCGAGAACATTTTGTCCTAAACCCACTTGTCCATATTCCACCAAACGATTAGCGATTTGCCAATGCCAATCATCATTATCGCGGGTTTTGTCATAAGTTTGGCTTCTACCAGTGTATAAGTCTGCTATAGCCTGCTTGTAATTGTCTAAGTTGAGTTTTTCCTGCATAATACCGTTTTCACTTAGATTGACTTATCTCCCTTGTCTCCATTCCTGCAAACGTTGTTGAGCAACTGGATCGAGGGAATTAAACAAAAAACGACCAGAAGATTTCTTTCTGGGTCGTTTCTTTTGTCTCATCTTGCGAGTAGCAATTTCTATATCTCCTGCTAATCTCTGAGCCGACAGATATTCTGCTCCGTATCCTGCTACTGTGAGTTGTTGCGCTCGGTCAGAAGTGGCTACGATTAACCGAGAATTGCGGTTTTGCTGTTTATTGTTTCTAAAACCAGCACAAAATTTTTCTATATAAGTATCTGCTGTTTCCGCAAAAGCAGTATAGTGGGCTGAAACTAGGGGAGTATATTCTTGATGATAGCTAGGCGTATTTTGATAATGAGCATCAAATACCACTTTAGTCTGATAGGCAACCATTGCTGCATAGTTAATTAAAGATTCAATTAACTCTTCACGGGCTGCTTCCAAGCCATAACGATCGCGATTTTGTTTTAAGCTAGACCAAGCACCGATGATGTTGTAGCCATCAACTAGTAGAAGTGCCTGATAAGATGGGAAAGGCATTTAGAATAAGTATAGTTGTATAAATAAAACTTAATATACCTATTCTAAACACACTTGTTAACAAAAAATTAAAAAACTATGACAATCTTCTCTCCATTTGACAGAAATCTTACCGCGGAATGCGGTCACCGTTACTCCGTCGTTTTACGGCGGAGTAACGGTGACTCTACTTTAAAAAAGAACAAGGTCTTAAAGTGGAGGTTCTCTAGTACCCAATAATTTTTCTTTAAGTCTCTGTGGATTTCCTCGATCGACTACCCTACCGTTTTCCAATAAGAATGCACCATCACAATAGTCTAATTCTTCTAAGCGGTGAGTAACCCACAAAGCAGTCAAACTATTTTGTCTAACTAAGTTTTTCACTTGTAAAACCAACTCAAGTTGAGTATCTGGATCTAGTAGTGCTGTAGGTTCATCGAACAGTAATATTTTGCAATGACGAGCGATCGCACCAGCGATGGCAATGCGTTGTTTTTGTCCTCCACTAAGAGCATAAATTGGTCTACGTTCCAATTCCAACAAGTTAACTGCAGATAGAGCTTCCATGACTCTTTCTTTAACTTGAGCAGTAGAAAGTTTTTCTTCTACTAGTCCAAAAGCAATATCTGCTGCCACAGTAGGCATAACAAGTTGATGATCGGGATTTTGAAAAACAAACCCGACGGTTGAGGTAATAGTTATTTTGCCACTATTAGGAGTTAATAATCCAGCTAAGAGCCTTAGTAAAGTCGATTTTCCACTGCCATTTTCGCCTAAAAGCATCCAAAATTCCCCTTGAGGAACTTCTAGGCAACAAGATTGCAACACACTAGCTTCTTCAGACCAGCTAAAGCTGACATCTTCTACTTTAATAGCTGGTGCTTGGCAATTAGTGGTATTGGACCTATTCATTCTGCCACAGCAGCACTAAAGAACCCTGGTACTCGACCAGAAGAAGTTGCTCCTGATTTCTGAGAAATCATCACAGCACTAATCTGGTCGCTAAAGACTGCTACCTTTTTATCTTCTTGTTTTTCGCAGGTGAGTTCAATAATTTCTGGAGTAGAAGAACCCATAGCTGTGAGAACTTGCTGATACAATGCCTGAGCATCTTCAGCTTCTTTTCTTTGTACAGAAATAGGTAAGGGAATATTTTTGAGCATTAAATCAAGAGTAAACATATTGCCAGTGTAAAAACGTACGATCACTATCTATGTTAATTATGTTGGAGATTTTACTTAATTCCCAATTTTTATTTTTCCCTTAAGCTAAAAAACTTAATATTTTATTAAGAAATGCTCTGGAAATCAAAATAAATATCTCTTAATATATACTAAGTAAAGAAAAGTAAATTTTTCTCACATTTAATTTTTTTGTCTGAGATTTGGTATACAGAAGCCAACTTAGGTAAACTAATTCAATTAACGTACTTATACCTATTCGGAGATTCATTATATGACCATAGCAGTGGGACGCGCCCCAGAAAGAGGATGGTTTGATGTCCTCGACGACTGGCTCAAGCGCGATCGCTTTGTCTTCGTAGGCTGGTCGGGAATACTGCTATTTCCCTGTGCCTATTTGGCAGTAGGGGGATGGCTAACCGGCACCACCTTCGCAACATCCTGGTACACTCACGGATTAGCAAGTTCTTACTTAGAAGGATGTAACTTCCTGACCGTAGCAGTATCGAGCCCAGCAGACAGTATGGGACACTCCCTACTCTTTCTCTGGGGACCAGAAGCCCAAGGAAACTTCACTCGTTGGTGTCAAATCGGTGGATTATGGCCCTTTGTAGCACTACACGGAGCTTTCGGACTAATCGGCTTCATGCTCAGACAGTTTGAAATCTCACGTCTAGTCGGCATCCGTCCCTACAACGCCATTGCCTTTTCCGCACCCATCGCCGTATTTGTGAGCGTATTTTTGCTCTATCCCTTGGGACAATCAAGCTGGTTCTTCGGGCCCAGTTTGGGAGTAGCAGGAATCTTCAGATTTATCTTGTTTGTACAAGGATTCCATAACTTTACCCTCAACCCCTTCCACATGATGGGAGTAGCAGGAGTATTAGGAGGAGCATTGCTGTGCGCGATTCACGGAGCGACAGTAGAAAACACTTTGTTTGAAGATGGAGAAGCCTCCAACACCTTCCGTGCCTTCGAGCCAACTCAAGCAGAAGAAACTTACAGTATGGTGACAGCGAACCGATTCTGGTCACAGATTTTCGGGATTGCCTTCTCCAACAAAAGATGGTTACACTTCTTCATGTTGTTTGTACCTGTAACCGGCTTATGGATGGCCAGTATTGGCATCATTGGGATTGCTTTAAACTTGAGAGCCTATGACTTTGTCTCTCAAGAGTTAAGAGCAGCAGAAGACCCAGAATTTGAAACATTCTACACCAAAAATATTCTCTTAAACGAAGGTCTTAGAGCCTGGATGGCGACTCAAGACCAACCCCACGAAAACTTTGAATTCCCAGAGGA
>JASJDI010000358.1 GCA_030065155.1 Xenococcaceae cyanobacterium MO_188.B29 | reverse complement strand
ATATTTCGTTTCACCGCACAATCGCACCTACTAGCCGTATGACAACGATTACTAAATTCAAGGTTCATATTGCTCTTGAACCTTTTGAAAACAATAGTTTCACCTTTATTACCTCGAAGTGATCTTATCGGCAGTAGAAATAATTTCAAATATTCGTGATAACGGCAACGCTCACCGGCTGCAAGTAACCTGCTGGGCTAAGCAAATCCTTAAACCAACAGTCCGGTGCAGCAAAGTGTTAGGTGTAACTTAGCCAATCAATCCAGCAGAGGAACTAATTCATAGCCTGCCACTGAGGTATGTCTCTATTTACTGGTGTGTTTATTGCCATACCCTTGTTTCACAGTCTTGTGGAGCTACCCCATACGCTCTGAGAACATCTGCAATTGTAGTCACTAGTGATTCATCGGTCGTATTATTCCGCACACACCAAGCCTGGCATAAGCAATCAACCGCTTCGGCTCGCTTGCCTAGTTGGAGGAGACTTAGACTCTTACCTAACAATATTCTAGGGTTGTCAGGTTCGGCCATTTTAGCCTGATCATAAGCTGCTAACGCTTCTCGATAATGACCTGCGTAATACAGCTCTGTCCCCTTATTAAACCAAAACTGAATAAATAGTTCGTCCCTCTCATGCTGAATGGTTGAACGGAGGACTTCAGATGTACTGTCAAATTTACCCTTCAAAGCCTGATCGTATGCCTCTAAAGCCTCTTGATGCTTGCCCAAGTCGTTCAGCGTTATCCCCCTATGCCACCACGCCCTGGGATAATCGGGGTTGCACCTCAGAGCTTGGTCATAGGCCGCCAGCGCCTCTTGGGGCCGCCCCAACTCTTTCAAGGTCATACCCTTACCGAGCCAAGCATCTGGAGAGTCATTGATTCTTATAGCTTGCTCAAAGGCTACCAAAGCATCTTGGTACCTTCCTGAATTGAGTTTTCTCATACCAGCGAGGTATAAATTCTCAGAAGATGTGTCATCTCTCGGATGTTCATTCTTTTCCTGTGATTTAACTATGACAGGATTAGGAAGCATTCTCTCGTTTACATGATGTTGTAAAGGCTCCGTAGTAACTCTATCTTCAGTACCTTCAGGCAAAACGGTTTCTTCCTTCAATTCAGGAACACTCAAATGACAGGATTCTTGCTCTATATTTAGAGCCTCGCGAAGCCACTGAAGACGGAAATTCAACTCTTTCCTTTTTTTCTTATTAAACATTTTTTTTGTAGAGAGAAAGTCTATAGCAGCAACAAAATTCTCCCAATCAAAATTAGGGTTCTCTGTAATGATTGCTCTGACATCGTCAAGCCCGCTCGCTTCCATTAGCCTATTTACAAGAGGAAGTATATCTAGGGCAACATTTTGCGGTACTTGGTGCTTTAGCTGTGCTTTTTCAATTTGCTCAAGTAGGCGACTTGCCTCTAAGTGACCTAGTTTCTTAGCTTCTTGCAAACTACTCTCTGCCATACCTACTACAGCCAGATTTAGGAAGGCAAGTCCTAAAAGATAATATGCGTCCGCTTCTTGTGGATTAAGCTCTATCGCCAGGCTTAAGGCATCTACTGCTGACTGGTAATCACCCATAAGTCCAAGTATCTTTCCCTTCATATAGTAAGGAAGATACCAAACAGGATCTATTTCCCTGGCCTCACCGAAATCTTGAATTGCTTTATCGTACTCATGTCGAAAGGCATGTACCATCCCTCGGTTGAAGTAGTTATCTCTATTTGGTTCTCTCGTGACTGCCTGATTCATGTCCTTCAAAGCACTTTCAGAATCGCCTAATTTTAGGTAGAGTGTGCCTCGATTAGAATAGGCAGCTGAATTATTTGGTGCAAGTTCAATGGCTCTGGAATATGCAGAAAGTGCTTCTTGCGGTAAGCTAAGGCCTTCGTAGGCAAGTCCCTTTGCAACCCAAGCCTGGGATAGTTTAGGATTAATGTTTAGCGACTGCTTCGCGTCCAGCAATGCGTCAGTGAACCGGCTAAGTTTGTGTAAAGCAAACGATCTGTGTAGATAGGATTCGGCTGAAGGGTTGAGCATGATTGCCTTGGAAAAAGCTTCCAAGGCTGCTCCATATTGCCCCACTTCGAAAAAAGTAATACCTTGATTTGTAGAGTTATCTGCCTCAAGCGCATCTCCTATTGGTGTAATGTCCTCTAAACAAAGACCAAATAGGCCTTCAGCAGTTTGCTCAAGATCCAAACACAAATCTTCAATAGTTCTATATCGGTTAGCAGGGTCTAACGCCACACAGCGTTTGGCGATTTCTCGAACCTCTGGGTCAATTAGACGAAACACCTCTCGATTATTTCTTTCATATCGGAGTCCAGTAATCGTTTCCACCAAGATACAACCAAGCGAGTAAATATCTGCACGACAATCAACGGATGTACTCTCTGTGAAAAGTTCAGGAGCAGCATACGCACGCGTACCAAAGACTCCCTTTGATCCGGACCCAAACATAATAAATTCGCGTTGTTTTTCCGTATCAGTGAAAGCATCAGCGGGGAGTCGGGCGGCACCGAAATCAGTTAGTTTTGGTATTCCCTGTGAAGTCAAAAGAATATTCTCAGGCTTGATATCTCCATGTACAATGCCAGGTCGTTGTATATTTCCATGTATCAAGCCTCTACAAGCACCGATTACAACACTTAGCGCTAAATTAGTTGAGTGTTCACCCCTTATAAGTTTGTGCCGCAACGAGGAGTTACCTGAGTTGCTCTGGATCCAGTCCAGAACGATGAATGGTAAATTATCAAGTTTTGTGAGCAAGTAACAAGTTACGATGTTAGGATGCTGGCCCAATGATATCCATGTCTCCGCCTCCCGATTGAAATTTTGCATCACACGAAAATCTTGCAAAAACTCAACCCGAGGGGCTTTTAGAGCATAAGGCCTTCCGTCATCTTCGAGATCAAAGCATAGATACACTTGGGAGAAGCCACCCAGCATACCTCGGTGAACTTCAAAGCGGTTGCCTATACATTCACCGGGATCGTAGCTTAAATTTGCTAAACAGGTTTCCATGTCGTTTACCTCCGAATTTGTCAAATTTCATGTAATACAGATAACCCAGCGAGCTTAGCAATTTTTCAACTATTCTCTAAGAATTCTTCTGTAGGTATAGGTAATTCATCTGTAGGTTCATAGTCACTAATATCAGGAAGCTCGAAGCGAACACTTATTGCAAAATCGGGAAGAAAGATAATTTTGTCTAGCTGATGCAGAGTTTCTTCCTGACACTGCTTCAATATGATCTTCTTACCAGTCTTTCGTTTCAGAATGGCTGAATGCTTGCCCAGATGTTGATAAACGTAAGTTCCTGATGCGAGTAGAATTCGCCCATGTTCTCCGCTTGCAGGCTGGCCCAGAATAATATTGTTATCTAAATTTTTACCAATTCTGACAACTGCTGCATTATTCTCAAAGAGAACATCTCCCAATTCATTATCTTTACGGATCGCTATGCGAGCATTAACGCATTCGCTTTCGGTTTGGGAAATATACAAGTCTTTAAATGCTTGTTTGCTGGCTTGCTTGTTTTTTTCTCGTAACTCGGGCCAGGATTCGTAAATTTTTTCAATTGGGTGAGCGTAGCAAATGGCAGGACCGGCTTCTTCTTCACTCCACTGGATTCCAACGACTACTTTTTGTCGTCGATCGAAGACTGGTGCACCACTCATCCCCCCCACTGTAGTTTTATCAGGCTGATTGGTTTCAAGATTTAAGACTTTCCCCATTGCCCCAATTTCTTGTCCTGGACGCAAAGTTGCAGTAATCATGTAACCTTTACTAAACCCCTTTCTATATCCGTAGAATCGAACTTCACTATCCATTATGGGTACACCTAAGGGAACAAAGGAAAAAGATTTAATTTGATCTTTTTCTTGATCTTTTAACTTTAGAACTGCAATGTCCTTTTCGGGATTCGACAGTTTATAATCAAAGCATACTTGCAACTTTTCGCCTTTGTATTCGATTTCTATGTTTTCCAGATTTTTTTCTTCTTTAAGAATATGGAAACATGTCAAACAGGATCCATCCGGCAAGACCCAGAAGCCAGTACCATTAACTTTATTTCCATGTGTTAGAAGTTTCACCACACATTGCTCAATGTAGTTTTCAAAGTCCATTGAACTGCACCTTTGAAATATTTTAGTTTAGAGATCTTCTTAAAGAAGTTATTGCCACCAACGTTCAGTAAATTCCCCTCGTAATGTTCTCCCACTAACACTTGTTTCTCTTATTGGAGCTCGTTCAGGCTCACTACCGCTTGCAGTTATTGTGTTGGCACCTACTGCTGTCAAGTAGATAAGAAAACCATTGATAAAAGCTACCACCCAGGTAAGTGAAGTTTTTTCTTGTATTTGTGTAACTCCTAGTAATGCAAGAGATATTGATAAAGTCAAACCCAATAATTTCTTAAATTTTCTACTGTTTTTGAGTTCCAGAACATACCCAGTTACACTAGTTATTATCCAGACCGCAGTTGCTGAACCTGTTAAGGAAAAAAGGGTTTCAATAGTGTAGAAACTATTTGGAATGTTCATAGATTTTCCTCTTATGATAGAAGAGCAAAGGAGCAGGATTTTTTGATAAAAGCTTATTGCTTATTGGAAGTTTATTCTGTGAGAGTCAACATGCCAACGTGGTTAGAATTGAGCATATCTATGTTCGTCCTTATTTGCTACTTAGTGGATGTTCAAAAATAACATCACGCCTTTATTGCTTCTCATATGATTAGAGGGTACAACCCAATATTTTTATCCTCATCTTCTAATGATGGAATAAAAAAATGGGGTTCTTATGAGGAAGTCAAAGTAACTGGAAGGATATTGGCGAGATTAATTGAATTATAGGAATTAATTTTTACGGCGCTTGTTGGTGCCACCTAACCATTATTTCTTAAGATTAAATCAGCTTATATTTTCCTCTGTTCTAATGCCGATAACCCCGCAAATTGGTAGTTGGGATGACGGTGAAATAGGGGTTTTAGCCTTCAATGTAGAATAACTAGTTTTTTATTGAGAATAGGGGGAGTAGTTGAGAATAACCCCTGGGTTGTTGAGAATAACCCCCGGGTTGTTGAGAAAATTCGATAATTATTACTTATTTATTTCTGCCCTCAACTAATATTATTCCTCACCCCAGATAAACCAGCGTACCCAATCCCAATTGCATCTACACTATCATCAATGGGCAGATTTTCTAGGTCAAACAAAACTTGAACCATCCCTGCCACTTCCTTCTTATCAGCTTTTCCATAACCCAGATTACATTTCCAACTCGATTGATGCAGATAAACTGGCAGAATTCCTGTTTCTCGATAACCAACTAAATTGATTACTCCAAAAGCCTGAAGTACTCCCCCTGCTGCCTTGATACTTCTGCTAAAAAAAGGCATTTCGAGCGCTATTTGACTCGGTTGAAATTCGGTGAGCAACTCCACCATATCTTGCTCAATTTCTAAGAGTCTCTCTGGAGTAGTTAATTCCTTACTAGTTTCTATCGTTCCATAGTCGAGCAAACGTGCATCTCCAACTCGAACTTCTTCTAAAAAGGCCCAACCGACTATGGCTAAACCAGGGTCTATTCCCAACCAGGTTGGATTCATGGCGATAATTTGACTAATTTTAAACAGAATCAATTTGATACTAGTTTTGACTTTTTTGAGTCAAAATTTTCAGTATTTCCGG
>JASJDI010000357.1 GCA_030065155.1 Xenococcaceae cyanobacterium MO_188.B29 | reverse complement strand
GCAATGGCATTTCGTCAATCTGGATGTCAGCCCCTCTGGGACGGTGATGATCCCAGTGTAAGTCTTGAGGACGAGGAGTCCAGCCAGGAACCGTCCCATCGACCATCACGATCTGATGGTCTGTGGGAATACGGCTGAGGTTAGTGGTGACTAAATAAAGCATGACTTCTTAGAAGGGGGCTTATCTCTCTTCTGCCTAAAGTGACAGAAGAGAGTTATATAAAGATAAAAGCGCTCTGTCCGTCGGCGAGACAAGGAACGCGGTCACGAAGCGGCGCACAGCACTCGCCTCAAGAGAGCCATCTTTTTTAATGCCGATAATTCCGTGACCGGGAAAAACATAAATCGCCAAAATCCCTGCTACGTATAGATCATAATTATTATTAATCAGGACCAAGAGACAAGTGTAATTATCTGCTCATCAAAAGTTGTGATAAGTACCTCAACCGCTAAGAGTCTGTGCTAATAGTCTAATTTGGCTTTTCCCAGGAAATTTTGAGACGCGTTCCTGTGGCTTCAGCAATTCTCATTAATGTTTTGATGGTGGCATTTTGTTCTCCGCCTTCCCATCGTGCCACTTGAGACTGTTTGGCAGACATTCGTTGAGCTAGTTCTTCCTGGGTTAATCCTGCTTGGGTTCTAGCAGCGCTCTGAGCCGAGGCCATTTCAAATTTCTTTGGCCATCCCTTCATAAGCAGTTTTATATTCTGGCTCTTCTAGCCATTGCTGATGCAGTTGGTCAACTTTAGTCATGATTCAATCTCTTCAGCTCTTTTGAGAGCCAGTTTAATTTCTTTTCTGGGTGTTTTCTGAGTTTTTTTAATTGTTCCCAGTGTCGATACATATATAACTATCGAGCAGCTCTTTTTAGTCCCTAAAAATGTACAAAGGTAATTCAGGCATCATTTAGGGTCTACTTACTTAACTTTGACGAGCGACCCCAGCGAGGTTTCCTCGCTATGGGAACGCGCGAGTTTGATACTAGGTAATCAATTAAATTAAACCTAGTGGCTTGTAGCTAGTGTCCAATCCCACTAGCTGTTAACGTATTTTGTTTGTATTGTAACCAGTTTCTTTTTCTTCTTGGACCACAGAATTTAATGTAGTCTATGATACCAAAAAATTGCACTTATAGGTGTTTTTTTAGTGCAATTAAACTGGTTTTTAAGACAAAAACCGTAACTACTCAGGTAGTTTAAGTAAAAACAGGAAGTTGACCAGAAAAAATATCAGCTAAAACTTGAAGCAGATTAAGGTTTTGCTTCCTGGCAGTAGAAAGAACAGAGCGAATATTAGCAAAATCTACAGCACCATCTGCACGCCGAAAGCAGCCAGAAATTTTTTGCTTACATTTCATCATTCGTAAATCTCGTTCGGCTTGATTATTGGTAAAAGGAATCTCTGATTGGTGTAGAAAACCCAGCACATCTGAGCGAAAACTTTGTAATCGTAAGAGCAGATTGTGACCCACCCGACGCTTGAGTCGTCCTCTACTTCCATTACGGGCTAGAGGTGGTTGAGTGAGATGAAAATTTAATCCTCTTTGAATAATTGATTGATAAAGTTTATGAAGTCGAGTAACTATAGTCTTCGGGATAGTTTGAGGATAAAGGTTGCGGTACTTATTAGCCAGACATAACAATTGTTTCATCGATCTCGCCCAGGATTCGGAGTCAATTTCGGCTAACGCTTTAAGTTCTCTCAAATGATGAGCATTACATAGTTGGTGAGCAACACCTGGAATTTGATAATAAGGTTTCCAATGGTCATGAACCACTACTCCTTCAATCCCTTTTAATGGTTCTAAATCTTTGCGCTTAGTTGCGATTCGATACCAAGTTATGGTTTCTGTAGAAGCCGAGTGCAACCAATTGGTCTTTCCTGCTATTCGTAATCCTGTTTCATCTAGGTGTTTGACTGCTGCTTGTTTTACCAATGAGCTTAATTGTTGAGTTACAGGAATTACTGCCCCCGCTAACGATTTACTGTAATTGACAATTGTTCCTTCACTCACAGAACAACCAAACACATCTCTAAAGATTTCACTCAATCTTTTTTCGGGAATAAAATGCTGATGCTGAAGATAGGCAGATCTGGCTTTTAGTCTCACCCCATACTGTACTGGTGCTTGGACTAATGGCGGAAATTCTCCCTTTACTTTGGTGTTACACTGAGGACATTGCTTAATTTCTACTCTGTGTTCGGTGACTTCTATTAAGGGTTTGGGAATGTCAAACACCTGGCGTTTGATGCTGGAGACTACGGTCGATTTACTGAGGTTGCACCCACACCCCGAACAGCTTGATGGTGCTGAATGGTTAATTATTCTATTTGGTTCAAGTACCTGTTTTAAGGTTTCCCCATCATGACCTTTTTGTCCTCCTGACGCTTTTTTACTCTTACTACGAAGACTTTGGGTTCTTTTCTGTTTTTTCTTTAACCCGTCAGAAGATGGAGGTTTGGAGCTATTGTCACTATTCAAACCCAAACGCCTCTCAAGCTCTGCTATCCTTTCTCGCAGTGCCTGATTTTCTTTTTCTAGGGCGATAATTTTTTGGTCTTTTTCTGCTCCTGTCATAAAACTAAAGTATCATTCTTTAGTCCTCTTTTTCACTAGCTTCTTTACTTCTACCTGAGTAGTTACTTCTTTTGTATTAATGGGAGCGAGTAGTGATGCTTTATTCGGTTCTCTGATACTCCCGCTCAAGAAGCTAGACCAAGTTCTACTGTTGCTTGAGAATCATCAAGCTCCACTTAGGAATATTGATTCCCTGTAATAAGCCTGCGCCATCTGCTACTGGATAAAAAGATGAATCGGAGTTGCCCGAGCCTGTCCAGCCACCATAGTTGACATATTGGGAATTGAAAATTTCATGCCAACGGCTGTTAGGGGTATCCGTATGCAGTTGATATTGGCGATTTTGCCACTGTCCATCAGAAATATTGATAATAATAAGCACTACATTGCCAAAGTAATCCCATCGTTTGTAAGCATAAACACCATTGTCACGATCAACATGGACTAATCTACATTTCCTATTGGAAGTGCGTAGTGCGCCTACTTTGGTTCTCAAACGATTAATATCCCGAACCATCTTCATGAATTTACCTTCAGCAGAGTTGGCTGAGGGTTCCCAGACAAAAGGCTTACTTTGTGCAATGGCACTGGTTCCGTTATAACCAAAGTAATCATGCCAAGATCGATCTGTCATGTATTCTGTTCCCATAAACATCATGGGTGTCCCTAGGGCGCAAACATTGAGAGCCCAAGCTAATCGCATTTTCATGCGGGAGTACCTATTAAAAAGACCTCCAAAATGATGAATAGCCGATTTACCACCGTGAGATTCCCAGTTTTCATCGTGAGAACCTAGTAGATATTTAATAGCGGATTGTGGTTGACCATCATGATTGGTTTCAAAAACCTGTCTCAGACCAGTAAAACTTCCTTTCCCCAAAGCTCCAACTACTCGATAAATTGCCTCATTAAATGCAGGTTTGTACCATCCAGCATGACATCCAATATCTCCAACAATGTAATCAAATGGATTATCTGTGAGATGCTCTGCAATCAAATACTTTCCCTGCCAGCCATATTTTAGTTGCAATTGTCCGATGATTTCTTTGAGAGCAAAATTGGGAATGGTGGTTGTGGCATCAAATCTGATTCCATCCACGTGATACTCATTAAAATACATGCGGATACAATCGGTTAGCAAATTCCGAATTTCGGGACGCTCAAAGTCTGGATCTGGACCCCAGTCAGAACCTCCAAATACGTTATGGTTCGACCAAGGGGCATTTTCTTTGATATACCAACCTCGAATAAATTCTTGAGAGAAAGACGAGTGACTTAAGTCGGCTGTCAGGTGATTTATGACCGCATCGAAGATAACTGATAAACCTAGCTTGTGAGCTTCATCTACCAAAATGCGTAAATCATCTGGACTGCCATAGGCAGACTCAACTGCGAAATAGAAGCTTGGATCGTATCCTGCGTTAGTAGCACCGTTAGATTCATGAACGGGCAGTAATTCTAGTGCTGTAAATCCAAGTTCAGCAATATGTTTTAGCTTCTGTGCCACGCTAAATCTTTTTTCCGATAAATTTGTACCTTTGGTAAATTTTTCGTAGTCTAGTGAACCATTGCTTGGTCTAAAGAATGTTCCCCAATGAGCCTGGTAAATGATGTATTGACGTAGATCGCGACGGCGATCTGCATGGTAACTGTCGTAAACCCACTCGAAGGCACTTGGGTCAACAATTACGGCGTTGGCATCGTTATCGTCGGGTTCGTTGTGTGATGTTTTAATCGTGTCTTTAGCTGCTGGATCTGAGACTTCACTTTCATTACCGTCAAACCCACGCACAAAAAACTTATAGTCATTTCCAGGACGAGCATCTGGAGAAAATCCATACCAATATCCGCTATCACCCAGAGAATCTAAGCGGAAAGTACGATCTACTCTCGCCCAATCGTTAAACGAGCCGATAACGTAGACATTTTTTACGTTGGGCAACCAAAACTTAAAGAATGTACCGAGAATATTGCCATTTCTACGAATAACAGTAGCTCCCATGCCGCCCAGATCGTGACGCGGCTTGTATACAGTAATTGATTCTGAACGCTCGATGCCAGACTCTTTGTAATTAATAGTGAACTTAAGAGGAGTATCTGTTGGGAGGTTATTGACACTCACCGTATAGGTATTGCTTGCAGGAGCACTATGGTTAATAGGTATACTAGAGTCGTTAATTGAAATATCTAAGTCTGTGATTGGATTGGTGAAAACTAGTTTAGTTTCCCCACCTACAAATGTGCCTGAAAGAGGTAATTTGACCGACATCCTCGAAGCCCTCCTAAAGCGAATAATTTGACCGAAAAATATTCATCTAAGCTTTAACGTTAAGTTAATCAGCAGTAGCGGAAGCAGCTCGCTCGTTAAGCTCCTCAAATCCCGAAATTTTGTAGAGGTCATAGAGAGAAGCATGATAGAGGCTTTTATTTCTAGGCATTTTTTGAGCCTCCTATTATTATTATTGAATTATTTATTACTATTGTATATTTACAAGCTATTATTAAATCAATTTTGTTAACAAAAATATTATATATATCAATTAGTTTTGTTCAAAAAAAATATGATTTACTGACATTTTTTATACTAGATATTTACAAGTTTCTCACCAAAAATAATCTAAAATTAAGAATTACTTTTCTTCCTCAATCAACTTCTTTTTTGGTGCAATCTCGTAAAGATTCAGGTCAAAGCGATCGCCAAATAATAAAGCATTCAATTAAATAATAAGAGTTGGATTTTCTGAAGAGCCTACGGTCGCCATTAAAGCTTGTTCAAAGAAATGAATAACGGTAGTTAAACAAAAATCAAGCCCAAACCAAGCCGGTCAACTAATGCTCAAGCCAGTTATTAAAAGCATTCTATCTTATTTCTACTAGCAAAATTGTTTAAGTACCGCTAAGGGTCTTCCTCTCCAGTTTTCTGTAAGATGACAGAACATTCGATGTTCAATTTTCTTCCACTTACTTGTGCCTGGGGGAAGAAGTCATTAACTTGCTGATTGATCTATTGAAATTGGGCATCTGTGTCAGGAGCTGTTTTCTCTTTCAGGCTTTGGCGGTTACTTTGGAGACTGTATCCTAATTCAATCAATAGCTTAGCTACTGTTCGAGGACTAATTTGATGCCCAACCTGTTTTAAAGCATCCGCTAATTTTGA
>JASJDI010000356.1 GCA_030065155.1 Xenococcaceae cyanobacterium MO_188.B29 | reverse complement strand
CTACTTGGAGTTCTCAGCAAGGTAGCATGGTTCAATGGTTGGGAAACCAAACAATCATTTTTAATGATTTAGTAGAAGGGAAACTAGCAGCGAGAATTGTTTCCTTAACAGGGAAAACCGAAAAAGTTATTTATTTTCCTATTCAGACAGTTCATCCCAATAGTAAAGAAGCTTTGAGTCTTAACTATAAACGTTTAGCTCGTTTGCGTCCAGAATATGGTTATGCTCCTGCTGCTAGTAATTTTAGTAGCGATCGGTCTTTAGCTGAAGATGGTATCTGGAAAGTAGACTTAGAGTCAAGAACAGGAAAATTAATTATTAGTTTAGAAACTTTAATTAATTATCAACCTCGTCCTGAGATGGCAAATGCCGAACACAAAGTTAATCATATAATGGACTCTCCCCAGGGTACTAAATTCGTCTTTATGCACCGTTGGCTGGGAAATCAGGGCAAATTCTCTAGATTATATGTAGCTGATGCAGAGGGTAGTAATTTACAACTATTATTAGACAATCGCATGGTATCTCATTATAGTTGGTGTGATGAAGAAAATTTATTAGCTTGGGCAAGAACTAAAGAAGCGGGCGATCGCTATTATTTAATTAATATTGTTACAGGAGACAAAAAAGTTATCGGTGAAGGAATTTTGGATATTTATGGCGATGGACATCCTTCTTTTTCACCTGATAAACGTTGGATATTAACTGATACCTATCCTGATAAAGCCAGAAAACAACATCTATTACTCTATGAAATAGCAACAGAAAAACTAATAGAAGTTGGTAGCTTTTTTGCGCCTCTAAAGTATAGCAATGCTAAACGCTGCGATCTACATCCTCGGTGGAGTCGTGATGGTAATTTTATATCGATCGATTCTACTTATGAAGGTCAGCGTAAGACTTATATTTTAGATGTTAGTGCGATCGTTAAATAATTAATAGCTCAAAATATCTTGTCTATTATTGTCTTAAGCAATTTGAGCCAAGAAGTCAATATTGACAAGGCTTAATTAGTTTTTGGATGGTAAACAATATTATTTAGTGAGGTAAAAATCTTATGATTGTCTTAGTTGTTTCTGAGATAGATTAGGTTATTGATAATGGAAAGCAAAAGAGTTGGAGTCATTGGTGGTGGACAGTTAGCCTGGATGATGGGAGAGGCAGCAGAAAAATTAGGTATTGAATTATTTGTCCAAACACCAAGTAAAAATGATCCAGCCGTAAGTAGAGCAGTAGAGACTATTTTAGCTTCTGTTGATGATGCTACTGCTACTGCTAAACTGGCAACTCTTTGTGATGTAATTACTTTTGAAAATGAATTTATTAATTTGCCAGAATTACAATTGCTAGCTCAAAAAGGAGTGTGCTTTCGACCTAGTTTAGATAATCTTGCTCCTTTACTCGATAAATACGATCAGCGTTGTTATTTACAACAAATTGGTTTACCAGTTCCTCGCTTTACAACTTTATCTCCTGGTAAAGCTATTTTATCTCCCTATGGTTTCCCTGTGGTTTTAAAAGCCCGTCGTCATGGTTACGATGGACAAGGAACATTTATTTTGCCAGATCGAGAAGCTTTAGAACATACTTGGCAAAGTTTACAACAACCCGAAATGTTATTGGAAGAATTTGTTCCTTTTGATCGAGAATTAGCAGTGATAGCAGCGCGTAATACCCAAGGAGAAATACTTGTTTATCCAGTAGTAGAAACCTATCAAAAAAATCAAGTATGTCGGTCGGTAATAGCTCCTGCTGAGGTATCTCCCAAAATTCAGTCTCAAGTCACAGCGATCGCTCATAACCTACTTTCTAAATTACAATTTGTTGGGGTATTGGGTATAGAGTTATTTCTGACTAATCGAGAAGAAGTTTTAGTTAATGAAATAGCTCCTCGTACTCATAATTCAGGACACTATACTCTCGATGCTTGCTACACTTCTCAGTTCGAGATGCAACTACGAGCAGTGACGGATATGGCTTTGGGTTCACCTAATTTACGATCTCCAGCAGCAGTAATGGTGAATCTTCTTGGTTACGAATATTCTCATCATAACTATCAAGATAAACTTGCTGAAATAGCTAAGATTCCCCAAGCTTACATCCACTGGTACGGCAAAAAGGAGTCTCGTCCTGGGAGAAAATTAGGTCATGTTACCGTTCTCTTAGCGGACGAGGAAAGACAGTTAGGGCAGAAATTGAGCAAGAAAATCGAATCAATTTGGTATGAGAGTTAAAATTAGCTTTTAGTCTTTAGCTATTAGCTATTAGTTGGTAATTAAAAGATTATAATTGTGATTATCCACTTAATTTTTAGCTGCGATAAACTCTTTGGGATTTTTATACTTACCATTGACTTTAAGGCGAAAATCAAGATGCGCCCCTGTAGACCAGCCAGAACTACCAACTCTAGCAATTTGTTGATTTTTTCTGACTTTCATTCCTTTCCTAACTGAGATCGATCGATTACGAAGATGAGCATAAATGGCAACCATGCCATCCCCATGATCGATTTCAATCCAGTTACCAAATTGACTACCACACCATCTATTGCCAAAATCAGCACAACCAGAAACAACTTTAAGCACGACCCCTTCTTTAGCAGCAACAACAGGAGAACCTAATGGCGCACCATAGTCAATTCCTTTGTGGAACTGTATTTGACCACTGTAGGGTCTTCTCCGCCAACCGTAGGGACTGGTGACAGTTTTTGTTTCTGGTGCAGGATGTGCTAATAAAGATTCATTTTCTATTTTTTGCTGATTAGGGGCAGATAAGATTAAACTGCTACGAGAAACCGAAGGAAATTTAGAAATAAGAGGAGTTACTGGCGCTACTAGTGTTTGGTACTGATGCTGTTTGGTTTCTACTGATTCTGTTACTAACGCAGATGGTGCTTGGGCATAAAGTTGTACTTGCTTTCTGGGATGCCACGATGATTGCCATTGAGGAAGAAGAAGATTTGTTGCTTTTCTGAATAACCCAGGATAAAAATTAATGCTACCTAGAAGAGGACGAGACCTTAAGCAGTTATCTGTCTGGTTGATTTGTGTACACAGAAGATCGCTCTGGTTAGAGCTTACATTGAGATAAGGTTGAGCAATGAAGGAGTATGCCATTGCACTTTGAGCCTCGATCGATACTGCTCCAGTAATAAATAAAGGTACTAATAAACTTTTCACTACAAAATAACTCCTATTGTTATTGTTACTTTTTTATAAATGTCAATGCAAGCTTTGCGTATATTTACATATTGTAAGCTTTTTTTTTAACCTATCACGATATATATACGTAGATAGATTGACCAACGGTCAGAGCAGGCTTCGTCGCGTCTTGGTGAGCGTTCCCTTGCGGAGGAAACCTCCGCGGGTTCTCACCGCTTTTACGGCGGAGTAATCTCTGACTTACAATTGATGCAATCTACCTTACCTTATAAAAGAAAATATCCATGCAAAAAAATTATAGTTACTTATCTAAAATTTCATTGACCCTAATCAGTTTCTGTTTGACCGTAGTTTTGGCTAGTTGTGGGACGACAAGTGTTAAGCAATACGAAGCAACAGCCACAACCACATTAACTTGGCAAGTTAACTATACTAACGATCCTCAAGAAAACAAACGAGGACGTTTTGAAGAATTTGCTTCTGCTTCTGTGATTAATCGTAATGGTCAAAAGCCAGAAGGTCGAGTTACTGGACCAGATGATCGAGGTTTGTGGTGGCCATTCCCTCCTACAAAACCAACTCTAGATGACATTGAAAATGGTCAGAAACAACCTTATGAAAAAGCAGGTAAACCTGAACTTTTACGTACTGTCAAGTACAACATTATTTACCAACAGGATGGACAGACTATCAATTTACCTACTAATTTTTCAGTATATCGGCAAGTAGTCAAAGCTCATCCTCAAGGTATACCTCTCAAGCTAACGATGGGAATTAATAATGGTTCTGTGGAAAAAGCTGAACCTTTAAAATAGAAATCATTTTGAGCATTAATCTACCCAAGGAATATCTTCATAGTCTATTTCTGCTGTTTGTGTTTGATCTAACAGCAAACTAGTTTCTAAATTTATTTGAGGTTCACTATTATAAGTAATTTGAGATAAATTGGATTGACGCTTACCAATAAAAGGAGAAGAAGCTAGTTTAGTTGGAAATAAATTTTGCAGAAAAAAATCTAATGTATTTTGCTTAAGCCAACCCTTTAAGACAGCTATGGAGCCAAAACGTATCCATAACTGATTTTGTTCTTTTAAGATTGTATTTATTTGTTCTTCTTGTAATAAGTTAGCTTGCCGAAGATAATGCCCTAAGGGATGTCTAGTTTTTTCTTCAACTAAATTATGCCAACTATCTGCAAAGAAGTCAGCAGTATTTTTCTCAATCCAACCTCGTAATGCTAAAATTTCGCCAATCTTTAAATATTGATAAAAAGATTGATCTCGTAAAGCTAACTCTAGTTGTGATTTTGAAATTAACCCTGCCTCCTGCAAAGTTTCTCCTAAAGGTATATAAGTATTAGATAAACTTAACATTATTACTAACTTGAGTACTATTATAAATATCTTATTATTGATAATATAGTTCTATTTGATATTTTCTCTGATTAAGATTAAGTCAAGAATACAAAGTAAACTCAAACAAAATATACAAAGTATATAAGATATATAAGTTTGTATTTTTAAAATTACTAAATATTAAAACTCTAATTAATTTTCCAAGCAATAGTATAATTACTTATTTTTTTATTAAATTAATTATCTGAAATAATATCAAACTTGTAGTAGCTGGAAATTTAGCATACACTAGCTTTTGGTAGCTATAAAGAGTTTTTAGATGAATGCTTATTCTATTTTGAGTCAGACTAAATGTCTAAGAATTAGTGATGGGCAAATTATCCCCATTTTTAGTGATCTTGTCTCTACGGAGCGTTTACTAGTATTGATATGGTCACAATTAGGAGATTTTGACAGTTTAGAATATGCTTGGTGGCTACAAAAAGAGTCTTCTAAACTTAGAGATAAAGGAATAGAAGTACGTGCCATTGGGATTGGCGATCGCAATTCTGGTCTTAAGTTTTGCGAATATACCAAATTTCCTCAAGAATGGTTATTTGTCGATCCGCAAGCACAGATTCATCAGCAATTGGAACTTTACCAAGGTTTATCGTGGAAACTTCCTTTTCTCTCCACAGCACAAAATGCTTGGCTCAATTTAATGCTTATGTGTGCGGGTATTGGTAGTCCTGGTACTCTTTCTGAAGTCTTTAGAGGTTACATAGGCGATCGCCAAGCACCCCAGTTAATTGATAATGAAGAAGTTATTAGATCTACTCCCCTGCCACCAATTAAGGGGTCATTTTTTAAGTTGGCAGGAGGAACTGGCTTTCAGCGTCCTTTTGAATTAGCCACTCTACGGTTACGCAATATGAGTGAAGTTCTTGGTAATTGGCAAACTTATGTCCCTCAACAAGCTTATTTAACTCAACGAGGAGCAACTTTTCTGTTTAACTCTCAGGGTAACTTACTCTACGAACATCGCGATCGAGGTATTTTAGGTTTCGCAGAAAATATGAGTAATCCCCTCGAATTTCTCTGGGAAAATGCTTAAAAAAGTCAATTATCTTTTTTTAAAAACCAAATATTTAGAACTTACGCATTGACAGAATAATGAGATAATGCACTCATAAGTGAGAGTCATCGAAAAAACAGGTATCGAACAATCAGAAAAATCAGCAAACCCTCA
>JASJDI010000051.1 GCA_030065155.1 Xenococcaceae cyanobacterium MO_188.B29 | reverse complement strand
AGTCAATTGGCAGCACAACGACAGGAATTTCACCTGTAAGTTACATTAGTTATTCAGATGTCTAGGTTCTGAACGGGTGGTTTTCAATTTTTATAATTGATTAGCACCCAACAAGTCGCACTATTACTCATTACTCATTACTTCTACCTAAAGATACTAGTACGTAACATCAGTTATTAATGTTGATCCTCTATAGTTCCTCTGTAATCTTGGGCTAATTATAGTTACAATCAAAGGAAAATAACGAACGAAAATACTAAAGCTGAATGATTCCTACCGTTATCGAAAGCTCTGGGCGTGGTGAACGCGCCTTTGATATCTACTCTCGCCTTCTGAGAGAGCGTATTGTCTTTTTAGGACAACAAGTTACTGATGAAATAGCTAATCTCGTTGTTGCCCAATTACTCTTTTTGGAAGCGGAAGATCCCGAAAAAGATATCTATCTCTATATCAATTCTCCTGGTGGATCTGTCTCTGCGGGAATGGGAATGTTCGATACCATGAATCAAATCCGTCCCGATGTTTGCACCATTTGTATTGGTTTAGCAGCTAGTATGGGAGCTTTCTTGCTAAGTGCAGGGGCAAAAGGGAAGCGCATGAGTTTACCCAACTCGCGGATCATGATTCACCAACCTCTTGGTGGGGCGCAGGGGCAAGCGACAGATATCGAAATTCAAGCTAAAGAAATTCTTTACCTGAAAAAGAAACTCAATCAACATCTGGCAAATCATACAGGGCAACCCCTAGAAAAGATTGCAGAAGATACCGAAAGAGACTTTTTTATGTCTGCGGAAGAATCCAAAGAATATGGGTTAATTGACCAAGTTATTGCTCGTCGCCCATCGGCTTCTAACCCTCCTGAAGTTGTTGTTAGCTAGTGAGTTTAACTGATAACTAAATTAGGGGTGGTTCACGAACCGCCCCCACTGAGTTAATCTTTCCCGATACCAAGAGTATCTCTTAGCCATTCCCAAGCATGGGCGATATCTCTAGTAGAAACTTTAAACAAATAAAGAATCCCAGCCACAATTAAGATTAAACCGATAAGAAAGTTACTATCGTATAACCCTAAACCAATAAGAACAATAAAATAAGGGGAAATAATTCGGCTAATCTTTTCTACATTACCAACTAATTCTGATTTTTCTGAATCAGATTGTAAAACAGTATCCTGACTATCAGCTTGATATATTTCTCCAGGTCGATCTGACTGTAGATTTACATTGGGAAAATTAAACTGTTCTTCATTTTCTGATTCTCCAGGAAAATTAAACTGTTCTTCATTTCCTGATTCTCTGGGGTTTCTGCCAAACATTGTTTACTCTCAACTAATAACTAACTTAATTACAATATTGATATTCAACTTTATTTATTTTTCTATGGTAGCCAGAAATTAGGCAAGAAAAATTCCTGCCCATCCCGCACAATTTTATTCAACTTGCGGGCTATCTGAATATGAGGCTCATCTGCTTCGATCGAAATGATATTAGCTTCTTTGCCCATACCAAATTGTTGAACTACTAAATTCGCTGCTTCTAGACCAGTAACATAAGCTTTTTCTTGTGACCAAGAACCGTGATTAGTAATAATCCAATCTCCACTCATATAAAGATGAGGAATATTTGTCTTAGCTCGCAAAAGATGCTGATAGCTACCAGGTGCAAAATGAGTTACTCCTTGACGGACGCGAATTACACTACTATCTACTATTTTGGCATTACGAAAGCCAGAAACACAAATCCCTAGATCTCTATGAACTTTATTAATAATTTGTTCATCACTTTGGGGTAACAATTGGTTAGCGTGATAAAAGTCTGCTTCAATTACACTTCCTGGTTCATCTTTGTATTCATCGTGTAAAGTGTTGAGGTCAAAAAATGTCCAACCAGTGGTAGCATCAAAGCCAAAACAGGCATTAGAAGGAAGAGGGATATCTATTTTGCGATCGAACCACAATCTGGTTGCTAAAACATCAATCCCTCCCAAGTTACTTAAATTTTGGAATTCGGCATACTTACTCAAAGTCTCACTACTATTAACAATTTTTTTGATACCACTGACACTCACACCTAAAATAACTGCATCAGCTGTAAATACCTCTTCATCGCAGACAACTCCTTTAGCTTTACCTTCACTGTCTAAAACCAGATCAGTTACTCTTTTGTTGGTTAATACTTTACCTCCAGCTTGTTCAATTTGCTCTATCCAAGGCTGAAAAATCTTTGCTCCTACTGTTCCTCTACACCAAACTACATCAAAATCGGGTTGATGAGCCAAAATAAAATAGTAAAGCATTCCTAAAGCAGCAGCAGCAGAACATTGTTCCCCTGGCGCAAATAAACCTACAAGCAACATCGGTTCAAAAGCTTCTTTATACAATCTGGCAGAAACACCATACTGTTTGAATAGTTCTCTGGCGGTAACTTTATCGTATTTTTGCCATGCTTCATGAGAATTATCAAAGTCTACCACTGCGTAGAGAAGAGGTAGTGCAGAAAGACGATCGATCAAGGGTAAACGCTGAAAGCGAGTATAGATGAAAGTGCCTAAAGGAGTAGGTAATCTCGGTTCATGCTGAAAAATAGGAGATTCTACTTCTAAACCAAAAGGAGAATATTGAGAGGAACGGGTAAAAGGAGTAAAGGGATCGAGTTTTAGCTCTTTAACTAAGCTAAATATATTCCGATAAGGATACCAAAAACCATGAATTCCCCCTTCCACAGAACGTCCCTGGGCTGTTTTCCATCCAGCTACTAAACCTCCTGGATAAGCACTGGCTTCTAGCAAAGTAACATCATAACCTTGTTTGGCTAAATGATAAGTTGCGCCTAATCCTGCCCAACCAGCACCTACAACTACTACTTTGTGCTTATTTTCTGTTGACATTTAGTATTTTCTCCATTGTTTCATTTACCATTTATCATCGATCAATGAAGGGTCAAAAGGTGATCTAATTCAAATAATTATCTGAATAGTCAATAAAATTAAATGACTTTGCCATTATTGCTACTTTTTTGGGCTATTCTTATCGCTTTACGCCTAGTTTCGATCACTGCACCAATTTCTTGTGCTAGTCTGGGAACGCGATCGAGAATGAGTTGTAAGGTTTCGGTTTTTAAGATCATTACTTCTAAGTCTTCTATGGCTGTTACTAACAAAGAACTAGATAAATTAGACTGAGTTAATAATGCCATCTCACCGAAAAATTCACCACGAGAGAGGGTTACAATTTCTATTTCTGTTCCAGAATTATTTTGTACGGAAATTTTGGCTTGACCAGCAATAATTAGATAAAGACCAGTATGTTTTATGCCTCGGTTTATCACTGGTTCTCCTGTACCAAAATGTTTTAGTAGAGCATCTTGAGCGAGTTTTTCTAATATTTCTTGGTCTATACTGACAAAACTGGGAAAACTACGTAGATAATCTACAAATCTAGCTAATAGCTCGTCTGGCTTGAATTTAATAGGATGTTGATGATAAAGAGTACGAATAGGAAAAGGAATATTTAAATCATATCTGTTGGCAGCGTACCAAATACGAGTGATAAACTCATCTCTAATTTGCGGTACTTTATCATAATCAGTTAAAAATAGTCTTACTCGATAATTAATTGAAGAATCACCATAGTCGATGGTTTGAATTACTGGTTCAGGTTTGTCTAAGACTCCTTTGGTGGCTAAAGCTGTTTCTTTAAGTACTTGTTTGACTTTATTAGGTGGATCGTTATAAGAAAAGCCAATATCTACAGGTTCAACATGTAACTTCTGGGGAAGATGGTAGTTCCGTAATACTTCCTTTGCCAAAATAGCATTAGGAATGATTAGTAATTCTAATTCTCTGGTGAGTAGATGTACCGATCGCCAGTTAATTTCAACTACCTTCCCTTTGAGTCCATTAAATTCTAACCAATCTCCTAAATTAAAAGGACGCTCGAATAGTAAAGCAATACCAGAAAATAAATTACCTAAAGTATCTTGGAGAGCCAAACCCAAGACGATCGAACCAACGCCAAAAGCAGCGATGAATCCACCTAAATCTGCGTTCCAGACTACCGAGAGGACTAAAGCTGTACCAATAGCGATCAGGAAAAAACGAATTAGATCGCGGAATAATTTAGGTATTTTGGATTGCCAAGTACCTACTTTAATTTCTCCAAATAGTAAAGCATTAGCCAAAGAAAGTACCGCATGAATAGCGCAAACACCAATTAAGGTTTCAACTACCTGCATAACTGGGCGATCGCCTTGTAAACCTAAGACTTTGTTGAGTAAAATAAATAATGCCCAACTAGGTAAAACTAGATTACGGACTATCTGTAAGGTTGCTGCTATAGAGTGGTTACGTTTTCGCAACCTTAAAAGAATTTCTCCTAAAACTAATATCAACAGGGGAAAGACAATAATCAGGACTAATCCCCAAATAAAAGATCCTTCTTGCCAAAAAGATTGTTCCATTTAATAGTTAACCGCTTTGTTTTCTAGCAAAATAGACCAAGCCACTAAGTTTTCCTTGCCAGGAATTTCTATATCTGGAACTGGCTCAAAATCATAGACATCACTTAGACTAGAGTGAACTCGATCGCTGATTTGAATAGAGTCGCTCCTACCTTGAATTTGCAGATGATGAGCGATATTAACGGTATCACCCCAAAGATCGTAAATAAATTTACTCCGTCCGATAATTCCTGCGACTACTTCCCCAGAATTAATACCAATCCTTATTTTTAAATCGGTACGGCGTTCACGGTTAAAGCGACGCAAAATACGAATCATCTCCAAAGCAAAATCAACTACTCTTTGAGCATGATCGATACGGGGTATAGATAGACCACTTACCGCCATGTAACCACTACCAATAGTTTTCACTTTTTCTACTCCGTAGCGTTCGGCTGCTTCATCAAAAGCTATCACTAAGTCGTTGAGAAAATTAACTATTTCATTAGCAGATAAACTATTGGATAGTTCGGTAAAACCAGCTAAATCGGCAAAAAGCACAGTGACATTAGAAAAATTATCCGCAATACTTTCTTCTCCATCTTTCAGTCTCTGAGCTACTGGTTCTGGCAAAATACTTAAGAGTAACTTTTCGTTTTCTTGCTCTCTTTCTTTGACTAAATGTTGGTGATGATTGAGACTCTGTACCATCTCATTAAAAGAGTTACTTAATTCATGAAACTCATCTTTAGCTTTTAATTTAACCACAACATCAGTTTGCCCTTTACTCACTTTGCGAAAACCATCCATAAGAATGTGAAGAGGACGAACAAAATAATGGGAAAAAATAGCAGCGATCGCTGTAACTATTAAAACGATAATTACTGTAGAAAAAAGTACTCGCTGTTTAAAAGCTTCTATAGGGGCAAAAGCTTCATCGCGATCGATTTGAGCGATAATTGCCCAGTCTAAACCCCAAATATCTAAAGGTCGATAAGAACTTAAAGTTACTACTTCGCGATAATCTTCAACAATATCTGTTCCTGTCTCTCCTGCTAAAGCTTTATGAACTGGAGTAGTATCGACTTCTTGATACAAGATGGAAGTATCAAACCTTTTAACCTGATTGAATTCTTTTTCCGACACCCCTTTGTCTTTAATCATTTCTAGGTAAGCTTCTCGATCTTCTACCAGAAAACGAGAATTACTTCGCATGGCATAATCTGAACCTACTAGATAAGTTTCTCCTGACTTACCTAAACCATCCCTTTCCCAATTTCCACCTCCTGTCATAACTCGATTAATCTCATCAATAGAGATTTGAAACGCCAGAACTCCAATTAGGTTAGCACCATCAAAAATAGGACTAGCAATAAAAGCAGCAGGGGCAGCATAAGAAGGACGATAAATTTCAAAATCGGTAATAGCTACAATTCCCGGATCGTGTCCCTTACGAATCTCTTGTACCACCCCAGCCAGATTACTCCGAGAATAAGCTCCCTGATAGATATTTGTAGCAAAATCGACTTCTTTTTCTACCGTATAAACAACATTTCCTGTATCGGCATCAATTAGAAACAAGTCATAGTAGCCAAACTGATTAATAAAGTTGCGATAAATCGGTTGAATTTGTTGATGAATATCACTATATCTACTCCCATCTAGAGCATTGTCAAGAAGAGATTTTTTTCCTGCAGGATTAGGATTATTAGCAATATAGTTGTATTGCAGATATCGCGAAGCCATACCATAGGGCATATAAGAAAATAGCAAAGGCTTTCCTTCAACGTTTTCTGCTAGTTTGGGTAGAAAATCTTGATTGTAATATTGCTTAAGTTTCGTATTCCATTGAGGTGAAAGAGTTTGTTCTTCTAGTTCTTGATATGCCTGCTTCAAACCCTTCATGGCATTAACCATACTAGTAGATTCGCTCATAGTTTGTACCTGAGCGCGAATGTTTTGAAAATAAGTTTCAATTTGATAGGCTTTAGATTCTTTTAAACTATTTAATTGATTAAAAATGCTATTTTTCAGGACTTGTTGACCACTGCTATAACCAACATAGGCGATCGAGACAATGGAGCTAATACATACCACTAGTAGTATTAGCATTAACTTTGACTGAATACTTAGTTTTCTGAGCAAATATATTAAGTCCTTTTTTTATTACTATTTTTGAGCCTAGAGTTTACTATAAAAAAAATAGATAATATTCTCTAATTGTTCATTAATACTTTAAATAATTCAGTTTGGCAGAAAACACTTTTGACAGAATCACTATACAATCTTTAAGCGAAGAAAGTTTTATTTATGGGTTACGAGTACTTGCTAATCGCGACGACGATTTAGCTAATATTGTTGAAACTTTAGGCAAGCCTCCCAAATGGCAACGAGAAGCCAGTTTTCCTACCCTAATTCAACTTATTTTAGAACAACAAGTATCCCTTGCTGCTGCTAAGGCTGTATTTGAACGTCTATGTAGGGCAGTTAAACCTCTTACGCCAAAGAATTTTCTGACTCTAGAAGATAATCAACTCAAGGCGATCGGCTTTAGTCGGCAAAAAACTAGATATGGTAGAACCTTAGCTGATGCGATCGCGAGTGGTGAACTAGACTTAGACCAATTAAATCAATTAGACGATGCCAAGATTAAAACCAAGTTAAAACAAATTAAAGGTATTGGTGATTGGACAGCAGATAACTATATGCTTATGGCATTGCAGCGTCAAAATGTCTTTCCGAAAGGAGATTTAGCTTTAGCGATCGCTGTGCAAAAAGTAAAAAAATTACCAACTCGCCCTAAACCCAAAGAATTAGAAGCAATCGCCGAAAATTGGCATCCCTGGAGATCGATCGCAGCTAGAATACTTTGGCATTATTATCTTAACAGCAAGTAAAAAAGGCTATTTTCTACTCGTTAAAAACTTTTTAATCAACTTTTAAATCCTTCTCTCCATAAGAAAGCACCAACCCTGATCTTCAACTATCTTAAATCCAATTCGATGATACAGAGACTGAGCAGGATTGTCTTTAAAAACTCTGAGTTGAATTTTAGCTGTTGCTTTTCTTCTAGCAGTATCCTCGACAAATCTCATTAATGCTGTACCTATTCCCTGCCCTCGATAATGTTTAATTAATTGTAATGTCTCAAGATATAAACAATCAGGTTGCTCACGCAATGAGAGAAAACCTACAAGATCTTTGCCACTAAATAACATAAGATATCGTTCGGGAAATTTTGGCTCTTCCTGATATCGATCTTCATTCCAACCAATAGTTTTGCTCAAAGAATTATAAAAATTTTCTCTAGTTAATTCTCGAATAAATTGCCCATCGCGTTCTCGATCGCAAGATTTTATCGAAATTAACCAATCTTGCTCACTTGTTGAGATTTTTAAGGTTTCGTTTTTATTCATTAAGCTAAAGCAGTTTATCTTGGATAGATGCCGAATTATTTACCTTTGATACCAATACAATTACCCCACAAGTCCTGAACTTGACACATTTTAAAGCCTTGCCCCACATTCATAGGACCACGATGAAGGATTGCGCCTAGTTCCAGTAAATAATCTAAACGTTTTTGAAAGTCGTCTGTCAGCCAATAGACAACTGAACCTGCTGCCCCAGAACTAACTTGGTTATCAGCAGAAACAATTTCAATCATGACACCCCTGTAATCAAGGTACTCAAAATCAAACTCGGCGATCGAACGCTTCTTCGCTTCGGGAAACGCTTTTTGATACCATATAAGACCTTCTGTCGGATTATCAACGTGTATCAATATTGAGGATATGGGAAAGTCAGATGAAAACATTTTTATACTATGACCGATGAAAACAATCAAACTTGGTTAGGAGTACTGCAAATAACTTCCCTAGCAGAAGCAGAACATTATTTAGCTTCTGTTCGTGTATCCCAACAAACAAATTTATAATCAAAACTTTTTAACAAACTCAATGGTAAATATTTCTCAAAGGATTACCTCTGTTGAAAATAGCCTACTTCCGCCAGTCATAATTCAAGGCGAACCCGCTCCTGAAATGACTCTTGCTGTACGGATGCAGCATTATAAAGTACCAGGAGTGAGTATTGCAGTGATCGACAATGGAGAGATTGAATGGGCGCGGGGATATGGTGTATGCGACCAAGATAATAATATTCCTGTTACTACGACAACATTATTCCAAGCAGCATCAATTAGCAAACCTGTGGCTGCTATGGCAGCATTATCTTTAGTGCAAGAGGGTAAACTCGATTTAGATGAAGATGTTAATAATAGACTTAAATCTTGGAAAGTACCAGAAAATGAGTACACCACAGAACAGAAAGTAACCCTGCGGGGTCTTCTAAGTCATACTGCGGGAGTTACAGTTCACGGATTTGAGGGATACTCAGCTAATCAATCAATTCCTAATCTGTTACAAGTTTTAGAGGGAACTGAACCAGCTAATTCCGCTCCTATTCGCGTTGATTTAAAACCAAGAAGTCAATGGCGATATTCTGGCGGAGGCTACACAATAATGCAACAGTTACTCATAGATGTAGTTGGTAAACCATTCCCTGTCATTGCCGAAGAACTTGTTTTAAATAAAATCGGCATGAAATATAGCACCTTCGAGCAACCTTTACCAGAAAAACTCGTAGCTTCAGCAGCTACCGCACATCAAGAAGGACAAAAGCTAGAAAACAAGTACTATAACTATCCAGAAATGGCTGCTGCTGGACTATGGACAACACCATCCGATCTTGCTCTTTTTGCCATTGAATTACAAAATGCTCTATCTGGTTCATCTAACCAAGTACTATCTACAGAGATGACAAATTTGATGATTACACCTGAAATGCATCCCTATGGACTAGGATTGATGCTTAACGATCAAGAAAAAGTTACTCGTTTTGGGCATGGTGGAGCAAATACGGGTTTTATGTCTAAACTGGTTTCCTATACCAGCAAGGGACAGGGTGCTGTGGTAATGACAAATGGAAGTGATGGTTATTATTTAGCTGAAGAAGTTATTCGGAGTATCGCAAAAGAGTATAATTGGATTGATTTTCTAGGAAAAGCAAAGGTTCTCGCCCAGGTCAATCCCCAGATTTATGATATCTACTCTGGTGAATATGAACTCAAACCGAATTTCATTCTTAAAGTTACTAAGAATCAAGACAGGCTCTATACACAAGCCACTGACCAGCAAAAGCTTGAGATTTTTCCCGAATCAGAAACAACTTTTTTCTTCAAAGAGATTGAGGCACAAATTAGATTTGTCAAAAATAATGCAGGTCAAGTAATTCATTTAGTTCTAAATCAGCAGGGAGAATATGTGGCAAAAAAGCTTAAATAAGCTCTTAGCTTTTAGCTACTTAGGGACTGTTCATTGTTTACTGTTCACTGATAAAGCGATCGCTTGGCTTATATGACACAATAACTTGGGTAGTATATCAAGAGAAAAATGGCAGCAAGTTTAAGCCAAGAAGAAACAGAAATTGTAGTAATTGGTAGTGGAATTGGTGGGTTGAGTTGTGCTAGTTTACTAGCTAGGTATGGCTTTAAAGTAGTTGTCTGCGAGAGTCATTCGATTCCTGGTGGTGCTGCTCATGGTTTTGAGTACCAAGGATTCAAGTTTGATTCAGGGCCATCTCTTTATTCTGGTTTGTCCTATTCCCCTTCTCCTAACCCTCTTAAACAAGTCCTCGATGCTATTGGTGAGGATGTAACTTGGTTAACTTACGATACTTGGGGTTGTCGTTTACCTGAAGGAGACTTTAATACTGTTGTGGGCAAAGATCAATTTTGTGAAGTCCTCCAAAAGTTGCGGGGAAATCAAGCTGTAGCTGAGTGGCGGAAACTACAACAGGTGATGCAACCCCTAGCAGAAGCAGTAAATGCTTTTCCTCCTACTGCTTTGCGTTCAGATTTAGGTGCAGCTATAACCACTATGAAGTTTTTACCTTCTTTGGCTTGGCACACACCCAATATTCTCAAACTACTGAATCCTTTTAGCGAGATTATGAATGGTGTTGTTGAGGATGATTTTATTCGTAATTGGCTGGACTTATTGTGTTTTCTACTTTCTGGATTACCAGCTAACGGAACAATTGCAGCAGAAATGGCATTTATGTTTGCTGAATGGTATAAACCTGGGGTAGTACTAGATTATCCTGTGGGTGGTAGTTCCGCTTTGGTTGAGGCTTTAGTAAGAGGACTCAGAAAACACGGTGGTGAGTTAAAGCTCAAAGCTCATGTCGAACAAGTAATAGTCGAAAATAATCGTGCCGTGGGCGTATTATTGCGAGGAAATAAAATAATAAAAGCAAGTAAAGCAGTTATTTCTAACGCTTCTGTGTGGGATACTCTCAAACTCTTACCCACTGAAGCAGTGTCTACCAGTTTCCGTAAGCAACGGCAAAATACCCCAGAATGCGATAGCTTTATGCATCTCCACTTGGGTATCGATGCTAGCAATCTACCTTCAGACTTAGCTTGTCACTATATCGTGGTTAATGATTGGGATAAAGGAATAAATGCACCCCAAAATGTAATAGTAATGTCTATTCCTTCAGTATTAGACCCCAATCTTGCTCCCCCAGGAAAACACGTTATTCATGTCTACACTCCTGGTAATGAGCCTTACTCTCTGTGGCAAGGCATGGATAGAAAAAGTAAAGAGTATGAACAGCAAAAAGCAGCTAGAGCAGAAGTTATGTGGCAAGCTTTAGAACGAGTTATCCCAGATATTCGCTCTCGTTGTGAAGTAACTTTAGTCGGTACACCTCTTACTCACCAACACTTTCTCCGTCGTCATCATGGCTCTTATGGTCCAGCTATTAAGGCTGGAGTTGACTTGTTCCCTGGAGCAACTACTCCCTTGCCAGGACTTTTGTGCTGTGGAGATTCTACCTTTCCTGGGATTGGTTTACCTGCCGTGGCTGCTAGTGGCGCGATCGCTGCTAATACTCTAGCTCCCATAGATAAACATTTAGCCATGCTTAAAGATATTGGATTTTGATGATATTTTACCAATAGGGCTAATCTACAATAGAGACATAACCAATAATCACATAACATCTTATGACGGAAACAACAGTAACTCCTCCAAGAGGAATTCAATTAACTGAGACAGCCTTAAAGCACGTATCCATGCTACAAGAACAACAAGGTAGTAAAGACCTCTGTTTACGAGTAGGAGTTCGTCAGGGAGGTTGTTCAGGTATGTCTTATATGATGGATTTTGAAGACCCTAGTAATATTCGTGAAGATGACGAAGTATTTGATTATGATGGATTTAAAATTATTTGCGACCCCAAAAGCCTCCTTTATCTCTACGGTCTAGTTCTAGATTATAGTAACGCTATGATTGGTGGTGGTTTTCAGTTTACCAACCCTAATGCAGTCCAATCTTGTGGGTGTGGCAAATCTTTTGGCGTTTAACTTTACTCTTTAACGAGAATAATCAAGTATATTTTTATAGGGCAGGCAGATATAGCCTGCTTTAACTTTGATGACCTATTAGCAAGAAAAGTTTTATATGACCGAATCCGTAGATAATTTACTAGACCAAGGTTTAGCAAGATATCAAGCAGGAGAAAAAGCCGAAGACTTAATTCCTTATTTTCAAGAACTTTGCGATCGCGCCCCCAGAAATGCTACTGCTTGGAGTTGTTTGGCTTGGCTGTATCTTTTAACTGAACAAGGCAAAAAAGCTCTCAAGGCTGCCCAAAAAAGTACCAAAATAGAAAGCAAAGCTCCTCAAGCTCGCATTAATTTGGCTTTAGCTATGCTGGAAGTAGGAGAAAAAGGAGTTAGAAAGCATATAGAAATAGTTCAACAGATAATGGGACTAGATAACCAAATCGCCAAAGACATCCAAGATAATATCGAAGATGGTTTAGCCAGAAAACCAGACTGGGAAAGTCTCAAGCGTGTCAAAAAATGGCTAATAGATTAATTAATGATTAATAATTAAGAGTAGATAACTGATAAGGTGATAAGTTAAGAATGGATTTAGCTAAAAAAGTACTTCTTGGTCTTCAAGCAGACGATTTTCGCCATCCTCTAGATTTAGAGGCTACAACAACTCTAAAACAAATACCGGGCTTAGACGTGGCTATTCGTAGTCTACTAGGTTCGGTAGCAGAAGAGTTTTTCTACGTCGATAATATTGCTGCTAGTGTTCTCGTTAGCGATAAGCAGTTACCCTCGATTCACCAACTGCTCTTAGACGCTTGTAAGGTTCTCGATCTTGAACCGCCTCAACTATACGTAAAGCAAAATCCTGTTCCTAATGCTTATACTTTTGCCATGCGAGGGAAAAAGCCCTTCATGGTTTTACATACTTCTCTGATCGAGATCCTTACTCCTCAAGAAATTCAAGCAGTAATTGCCCATGAGCTTGGTCATCTCAAATGCGAGCATGGAGTTTATTTGACCATGGCGAATATCATGGTTTTAGCAGCTAACTTACTTCCTGTGTGGGGGACAGTTTTAGCTCAATCTATGCAGGAGCAAATGTTGCGATGGGTACGCTGTGCTGAGTTTAGCTGCGATCGCGCTGCCCTACTGGCTACTCAAGACCCTAAAGTAGTTATGTCAGTCTTAATGAAGCTAGCTGGTGGTTCTCCTACTCTTGCTCCTCAATTAAATTTAAACGCTTTTATCGAACAAGCTAGAGACTACGATAGTTTTAGCCAAGATAGCTTAGGAGAAATGCTGAAAACTGCTCAGACTGCCAACTTAACTCACCCTGTGCCTGTAATTCGCGCTAGAGAGATCGATCGCTGGGGAAGTTCCTTTGAATATCAGAATATTCTCTCTTTACGTAATGATAATGGGGTGAAAAAAGATGATGTTCAAGGTGGCTGGCGAAATTGGTAAATTGGCTATTGGTCATTAGTCATTAGTTATTAGTCATTGCGTTGGAAAGCTCGATCTTCTTGTGGATAGGGTTCTCGATTAGTTAATTTGGGAATTTTGTAAATAAAAGTAAAGAAATGTGTATAAAATTAGAGTAAGATATATTTCTGTTTACTCGCTAATTGCTAAATAGCCCAATGAGCTTTTTTGACCACCAACAGCCTATATTACGTCGCAAACAAGAAGCACTAGATATCCAAGACCGCCAAGGATTATTACAACTAAAATTATCTCTTAAAGATAAAACTTTATTGGCAACAAGTTATACGAGAATAGACCAAGTTTTTGTAGTTTGGGGGCTTATTTCCGCATTAATCTTTTTTACAGCCCAATTTAATCCAATTAGCTGGAATATTCAAGCCTTTTTTTGGTCAATTATTACCATTGCTGGCACAATTGCCATGTTTCAGATGACTCATTTTTGGGTTAGAGTAGAACGCTTGCGCTGGGTTTTATATACTTGGTCTTTGTTGATGTTTGGGGGGGTTGTTCTTACCGATCTCAGTATTTTTCTAGGTTGGGGAAGAATTCTAGTTCATCTGTGTCATCTTTGGTTGGGTTTGAGTGCTGCGGGCTATTTGCTCACAGGAATAGGACTCCGCTCCCGTGCTTTGCTATTCTCAGCTAGTATTCATATACTAGGTATAGTTATTCTGCCTTACTTTTTGGGGTGGCAATTTTTATTAACAGGCTTAGTTATGACGACAAACCTGTTAATTTTTGCCGAAAGCCAGTGGGATATGCGTCCTCCTCTAGAAAATTACCATTTATTAACAGAAGAGCAAAAGCAATTTAACCGAGAGCAGTATAACTTGCGTCAGGCTTTATAACTTAACTAAAATACCTGGTTCTTTTTGAATTGGTAGAACATCCAAAATACTGGTTTCAGCACAGTATTTTAAATCATCATTACATCCCAATCTGAGGAGGCGTTGCCCGTGATCGGCAAGACGAAACATCTCTACCAGATTATTTTTCCATTGGGAATAAAGAGCGATCGCGCCAACTACTTCATCGTTACCAGTGATAGCTTCTAAAGATAAGCTGCCTTGCTCTAACAAAGAAAGAGCGATCGCCCCTGCACAGGCAGTATCTTCTATAGCATAACCACCCTGCCATCCTGAGCCTACCAACCATACAGTTGCTGGTTTCTTTTCTAATAAATAATTAACTGCTGCTTGACAATTCACTTGAGCAGCTGTAATCACAGTAGGAGATTGGGCGACTCTTTCTAAAGCACGAGTGCCGTTAGTAGTAGTCATAAACAATCTCTTGTTGGTGACAATCTCAGCCGTAAAATTGAGAGGAGAATTACCTAAATCGCAGCCTTCTACTTTTTCTCCGCCTCTTTCTCCTGCCCGTAAGCGTTTTTCTGGTAGCCATGCTTCCGAAGCCTGCATCAATCGATTTATATCACTAAAAGCCTGTACAGAGTCTGCCCCTGCATCTAAAGCAGTAGCAATAGTGGTGGTTGCCCTTAGAACATCTATTACTACAGCGCAATCAGGGAGTTGTTCTACAGGAGTAAGTTCAGGAGTGTGATGAACAAATAGTTTCACTTAGTTACACTTAATCAATAAACATAAACTTTCGCAATTATACGTTATCTAGAACGCATTCCATGCAACAGAAAATGGGTTGATTGCGTCTTTATTTCTACTGTGTCTTTATTATATGGATAAGAAAAGACTTTTTAAGTGTTGAAGGAGATCAATTATTATGACCAAGAGCGATCGACTTTCCTCGTTCCCTGTAAATAATCCTCTTTATCCCTGGAAAACCAAGATGATCGGCAAAAAATGGCTTGGCAGTCTATCTTTATTGCTCATCCTACCTCTAATTACAGGTCAGGTTGTTCTACCCCAGGCAGCTAATGCTCAAACTAATCCTGAACAAAAAATTTCCGCAGAAGCAAACATTCTTTACGTTGACTCAAAACAAGGAAGCGATCGCCAAGGAGACGGAAGTAAGGAATCTCCCCTCAAAACTATCACTGAAGCCTTAAAATTAGCCGAGTCTGACACGATTATTCATCTTAATCCTGGGACTTATAGCGAACAGACAGGGGAAACTTTTCCTCTAGTTATTAGTAACAGGGTGACAATTCAGGGTAGTCCTAGTTCCCAAGGACATAATGTTGTCATTAGTGGCAGTGGCGATTTTATCAGTCCCACTGGTGCAGGACAACAAGTCACGATCGCAGCCATTAGAGAAGCTCAAGGATTAACTGGTGTAACAGTTATGAATCCTCATTCACGAGGACATGGTTTATGGATTGAGTCTTCTAGTCCTAGAGTTACCCATAATAGTTTTATTCGCAATGGCAATACAGGACTATCTGTTAACGGTAGAAGCGAACCAAATATTAGTAATAATTATTTTTCTCGTAATGGAGGTAATGGTTTACTTATTTATGGTACATCTAAACCTCAAGTAGAAAATAATGAGTTTGATAATACTGGTTTTGGGATCAGTATAGTCCAAAACTCTGCACCAACTTTACTCGCTAATACTTTTAGTCGTAATCGGATTGGGGTAATCCTCGAAGGTAATTCTCAAGCTGTTTTACGCAAAAATGAAATCACTAATTCTTCAGAATCTGGCTTAGTTGCGATCGCTCAATCTAGAGTAGATTTAGGTACAACTACCCAACCAGGAGAAAATATTTTCCGTGGCAATAAGAAATTAGATATCCAAAATGGCACTCCTAATTCAATCACTGCTGCTGGTACAGAAATTAATGGGAAGACAGAAGGAAATATCAATTTTATGGGTACAGCTATTGCTCCCCGTACTACTGAAGCAAGTGAGTTAAGACCTCTAAAACTTTTATCTCCTCTTTCTACCAATCAAACTCCAGTAGCTAGAGAAACTTCCCAAGCTATAGCTGCTTCTGAGCCTACCAATAGCAACAGTAACACTCTCCCACAACCCAAAACCATTACCTATCCTTCCTCTTCTCCAGTGGCGAGAGAAACTTCCCAAGCTATATCTGTTTCTGAACCTACCAATAGCAACAGTAATCCTCTCCCACAAACCAAAACCATCACTTCTCCTTCCTCTCCTCCAGTTTCGACTTCTTCTGAGACAAAAGCAACCAACATCTTAGTCTTTACTGTTCCACCAGATCCTTCAACCTTATCAAACTCAACTGCAGAAGAACAGGCTGATAACTCATCTAGTAAAGCTGAAATCAATCAACCAGCTAAATTACCAGTTCCTGCTGTTCCGCAATCTAGTTCTCTTAGTCCTCCAGTTAAGCCTTCAACTCTGACATCCTCTCCCCAAAATACCCAAATCAGTAGTTTGTCCGATGTTCTAGGAGGCAACTTTGTCGCTGATACTAGTACAAGCACAACAACTACAAAGACAACTATGTATAAAGTGATTGCTGAAGCTTCTAGTGATAGCCAAAAAGCACAAGTGCGATCGATTTATCCTGATGCCTTTAATACTACTTATCAAGGTAAATCTATGCTGCAAGTGGGAGTGTTTGGTAATCAAAATACCGCAGAAAATGTCTTACAATCCCTAGAAAGAATAGGTATATCTGGGATCATTCTTAATTAATTGTTCGTTATTTGTAGTTAATTGCTTGTTTTATAATAAGGATCTGGGCGATCCCCTCAATCAATAGAAACTATGACTAATACTGCATTCGCCAAGGGCGGGAACTTTACCAATTTTGATTTATTTCAACCTCAGCCAAATCAAGATAGCCAACTGCTAGAACAATTAGGCTTTCTACCTGGATTGAAAGAAATTTTGATGTTGCGACAAGTACACGCTTTGGAGCATGCAACAGTTTGGATGTTAAGTGATTTAGAACAAGCAAGACGAAACCACACTAGCAGCAATGTAAATTTTAATGACAATGAAACTATTGGGGGGATGTCTACGGAAAAAGGTTTTTATCTTTACGGAGAAATTAATCCCCTCAAACTCAAGCGCGCTGTCTGCTTAGCTTTGGATCGTCTCAAACAGGGAGAATGGAATTTAGCTATTCATCCTCGCTGTGGTACTAATGTTTCCGTTGCGATGGTACTAACTACAGGAGCAATTTTAACTACCTATTTTTTTCTGCCACGAGATCCTTTAGGACAACTATTAAGTTTAGGATTTGCCACTACCGCGGTTAGTTGGCTAGCACCAGATATTGGTATGTCGGTACAGAAATACTTAACCACGGCCATACCCTTTAATCTCAAAATTAGAGAAATCGCCAAAACCGTTGATAGTATAGGTCGTCCAGCCCATTTTGTTAGTTTGCAGTGGCAAAATTTGTAATAAAACTTAAAGCTGTCACTTATTCAAGAGGATTGATCCTTTAGTATTTTGATATCTAAACTTATTTAATTGAAAAATCTATGGCAATTAAAAGAGGATCAAAAGTTAGAATTCTGCGCAAAGAATCATATTGGTATAAAGACGTAGGCACAGTTGCTAGTGTTGACACAAGCGGTATCATTTACCCAGTGATTGTCCGTTTTGATAAAGTTAACTACACTGGCTTAAGTGGTAGTCCTAGTGGTGTAAACACTAATAACTTTGCAGAAAGCGAATTAGAAGAGGTTAGCTAAAAACTTCTTCAAACTCTTGCGAAGACTGATAGGCTATTCTTAGTTGTTTTAAACTCAAGGATAGCCTTAAATTTGCCAGAATTACCAGAAGTAGAGACAGTAAGTAGGGGTCTTAATCAATTAACCCTTCAACAACCAATAATGGGTGGGGATGTAGTGCTAAAAAGAACACTTGCTTACCCTATTTCTGTAGCAGAGTTTTGGCAAGGAATAGAAGGAGTAAAGATCGAGCGTTGGCAAAGACGAGGAAAATACTTATTAGCCAAGTTAGTCAACTCATCTAGTCAAGATGGAGGTTGGTTAGGAGTACATCTCCGTATGACTGGTCAACTTCTCTGGGTAAAGCAGCAAGAATCTCTACAAAAACATACCCGTATCCGTCTGTTTTTTCCCCAAAAGCAAGAATTGCGCTTTGTCGATATTCGTACCTTTGGTAAATTTTGGTTTGTCCCTCCTGGCATAGCACCAGAAAAGATTATCACTGGTTTACAAAAATTGGGTCCCGAACCATTTTCTCAACAATTCTCCCAATCTTATTTTCAAGACAAATTACGCTCTAGTCGTCGCCAAATCAAAACTTTGTTACTAGATCAAGGAATAGTGGCTGGAATTGGCAATATCTATGCAGATGAAGCCCTGTTTAAAAGTGGTATCAAGCCAGAATCGCTCTCTGCTAATTTAACTGACAATCAGATTAACAAACTTCACAGTGCCATCATTGAAGTTCTACAAACTGCTGTGGATAAAGGTGGTACAACTTTTAGCGATTTTCTTAATTTACTAGGAGTAAGTGGTAATTATGGTGATGCTGCTTGGGTTTATGGCAGGAAAGGAGAGCCTTGTCGTGTCTGTGGTACTTCGATCGTTAAAATTAAATTAGGTGGACGCTCTGCTCATTTTTGTCCTCACTGTCAAAAGTAGACAATATTTAAGTAACGCCGTGTGTAACTCATACTAAATCTGATTATGAAAACTTACTTTTAAACTATTAGTCTTAAACAAATTCAGAACCTTCTGCCTATTCCCATGCACTACAGTCAACAGGTTGTTTAGGGTCGGAAGCATGAGCTTGTTGGAGTAGCTCAATAAATTGCTGATTAGCTTGTTTATCAATTATCCATTCTTCATAGTCATCATCGAATTGACCTTTGTAAAAAGCGTTTTCCCAATTACAGGCTGATTTAATTTGAGTAGGGGTGAGATTTTTAGTATTAATGAGGATGGCACTGGAGAGATTGGCATTGGTTATGTCAACATTCTTGAGATTAGCATTAGAGAAATTGGCACGATAGATGTCAGCATTTTTAAGGTTAGCATTGGAGAGATTAGCATTGGAGAGATTAGAAAAATAGATGTCAGCACTCTTGAGATTAGCCTTTTTGAGGTTGGCATTAGAGAGATTAGCACGATGGATGTGAGCACCTTCAAGATTAGCATTTTCAAGATTAGTACTGGAGAGATTAAGTAACTTTAATTTTTTCTGAGCTTTGACAAGTTTTTCTAAAGCGGAAATAATTGTAATTTGCGAACAATTGTTATTTAAAGAACAATCGTAGACTAATTTTTGAGCAGCATTAAGTTGAATTTTGCGCCAGATAAAATAGCCAGCCAGAATTGAAACTAAGAGAAAACAAATAAACAAGATGAGGCAACTAGTTTTAGGTTGTTTGTTAGTTTTGTCTAGCAAATTTGTAGCCAATTCTGATTGATTAATTTTCATGCTTCACTTAACACTCTTTTTACAGATAACATCTTATATGATCGACATTAAAAATAAGAGTATTAACTTAAATGCACAGCACTATTATTACCGTGTAATTACTGAAGCAAATTCAAACGCTATATAAAAATTGAAAAATATTTTAATAATAAAATTTCTAGCAATTATTATTGCTTTGATAACAATTTATTCAGCTAATTTTCTATGTAATAACCGAAGTAAATTCAAGTTGATTTAGCTTGATTACAAGAAAATATAGTAATTATACTTAGGAGATTTTATTGATTCAAATAGTAGATCAAGAAGTACTCAGCACTTGGAGCTTGCATTCAAGTGACCAAAGACCGCAATGCTTCACCGTGAGCGACTCATTCAAGAACGTCCACCAAGACAGAGGTGCAGGGGACGGGGCCTATAAACGCCTGGGGAGACCCCAGGCGACAGACCCTCAGCAGGGGAGCAAGGTTGAACGTTTTCCGAGCAAATTTTAAATAATGCTAATTAAATGCGTCTTAGCTTATCTTGTGTATCTAGTAGGCTGCAATTTTTTGATAATTGCTAATAGTTGTTTCTTTCCTACAGCCCACTTTAGAAACGGTTGAACAAGAGTGTTATGGCAGTAAGCTCTTTTTTTTAACACTTGGGAATTGCGGGGTAATACTTTTTTGCATTCTGATTAGAAGCTACTGATAGAATTGCCTAAAAATGATGAAGCTGACACGCATTTAAATTGGGATTTTTGCAGCCTAGCTCTCTTGTAGCAAGACTTTACGACGATTAAAATAAATGTATAACAGCTTATTTAAACATTTTATTCTCTATTTCCTCTATCAAGCAAAGGAGGACTTGTACACCTAATTTACCCTGCTTTAATTAGAGCTAAATCGATATAATTGTCTCCAGGTTGAGTGATATTTGCTTTTATCTCAGGACCAAAAAACTTTTCAATTTTTTCTTGTTTTTTTTGCCACTGCTCTAAAGATATAAAAGGCGAATCAAATTGCATTATCAGTGTATATCTTCCTTCTGTTTGTGTTTCCTGAATACCAATTAATTCTGGTCTATCTGCATCGGAAGGGCTTAAGCCAATTCTTTCTAAAGATTCATCTAGATGCGCTTCTTGTCCATAACGATAACGAGTTACATCTAAACGTAATTGGTTTTGCGTAGGGGTTGCTTGTTCTTCTCTTAAAGCGATAATTTCTGCAGTTGTAGGTTCAATGTAGGGAACAGGCTTTAATTCTGCAGCTTTGAGAGCTAAACCTCCAAGTAAAATAGGTACACCATAAAACAATCCTGCTAAATTAAGAGTTGCATTACCCGTAACATAAGCAATAAAGCCTATAAGAGTTAGAACACCACCTACAGTAAGTCCAAGACGAGCTAAAGATATTTTACGCAGCATGTTTAAGTATATAATTTGATCAATATTGTTTATTTTAGAGCTATAGTTGCTATAATCACGCAGAATTATGGATAAATCTACTATCAAAACCCGAATTGCTCAGATTAAAAGTAAAAGAGAATTGCTAGTGCAATTGTTAGAAACACCTAACTTAGGGACATTGAGAATTGATGTAGATCAAGCTTTAGAAGAGTTAGATGAGCTAATTGAAGAATTTCAAGAAACATTTCCCGAAGAAAAATTAAGTTAGCTTAAACTTCATCAATCAATAATAGTTACACAAATAAACTCAAAAACCTAGTATTTCTAAGGATGTCATTGTCAAGAAAATGAGAGATATTAGAGAAGAAGTAAATAATAACTTAATTTAAATAAAAAATATAAATACAAAATTTGCTCACAGGATTGACACCTTTAGAGTCCAACATTCATTGTTGGGCTTTTTATTTGGTCAAAAACCCGAAAAAATAGCTAATAGCGGTTTTCACATGAGTGTACCAATCTAATCAGTTAAAGAATCAGAATCAACTCGATCAAAGCGCACCGCGATTAGGCTGAGGTCTCCGAGCGCGTATAGGACGGAGCAAGAAGTACTGAACCCGAAGGGGGAGTTCCCCCCGTTGTAGCGACTACCACCGACTTGGAAGAACGGCTGAACCCTTTAGGGGGTCGCACCGCTATTCCCTATTTCCTTGTCCTCATACTGAGTCTCTTGTTACTTTTGAGGATTGACATTATAGCTCATCTAGAATCCACTCAGAGGCTCTTTCGCCTAAGTCTAGAGGAATACTAATTGCTTTACCCAATCTTGGACGATCGCGAGTTTTGTCGATAAAGCTTTGTACTTGTTGAACCCCTCCCCAAGCATTTAGATAATTGGCAATTGCTTCTAAATGTTCTAGGTATTCTTGTTCAGAAAGAGGAAAAGAAGCTTGTTCTAAATATTTCCACATCACTTGGACAAAAATACGGTCTTTAATTCTTCGCAACTGGATATCGTAAGAGCAACCCCATTTGCTCAATAAAATCTGATGTAGTTCTGCGCCTGTCATTTTCTCTAGTTTAATCGCTAAACTCTAACTCTTTGATGATCTAATACTCAATCTCTGTAATAATTTAATACAGTAAGTTGTTAATATTTTTAAAGACAAGAAACTTTATAGTTATGCCTCTGATCCCTCAATGGTCACTTTTAAAGGGCAAAATATAAAGAGAGTTCTAAACTTTGTTCTCATTTTAGTTTACAAAAGTATACAGTCGCTATTTCACTATGACTCAAATTTCTGGCTCTTCTGATGTCCCCGATATGGGGCGTCGCCAATTTATGAATCTACTCACCTTTGGCTCAATTACAGGTGTTGCCTTAGGTGCTTTGTATCCAGTAGTAAAATACTTTATTCCTCCATCTAGTGGTGGTGCTGGTGGTGGTATAACTGCCAAAGATGCCCTTGGTGATGACATAATTGTCAGCGAATATCTTACAGAACATAAAGCAGGCGATCGCTCTTTAGCCCAAGGACTAAAAGGCGACCCTACTTATGTGGTCATCGCAGAAGATGATACGATCGAAAAATACGGGATCAATGCAGTTTGTACTCATTTGGGCTGTGTAGTTCCCTGGAATGCCAGTGAAAACAAATTTATGTGTCCCTGTCATGGCTCTCAATATGATGCGACAGGGAAAAAAGTTCGAGGACCTGCACCTCTGTCTTTAGCATTAGCCCATGCTGATGTTACAGAAGATGACAAGTTAGTCTTTAGTCCTTGGACAGAAACTGATTTTCGTACTAATGAAAAACCTTGGTGGACATAGTTTTATCGAGTTGCCTTTGATGATAACGAAGTATTTACACACTACAAACTCAGTTAGTTTGTACCTGAAACTTTAAGGAAAATTATTAGTTTTGAGATTGTTGACAAAAGAGATGAGAACACCCATGAAATTAGCAATGGGGCAATTGGTTAGAAGCGCGATCGCCAAAATTATGGTAGTAGCGATCGCCACCTTTGCTGTATTATTAGCTAGCGATCTAGCTTTACCTCAATCTGCTGCTGCCTATCCATTTTGGGCGCAGCAAACTGCTCCAGAAACTCCCAGAGAAGCAACAGGAAGAATTGTCTGTGCTAACTGTCATTTGGCCGAAAAACCTGCGGAAATAGAAATTCCTCAAGCTGTTTTACCAGATACAGTTTTTGAAGCAGTGGTTAAAATTCCTTATGATCTAGAATCCCAAGAAATATACGGAGATGGTTCTAAAGGTGGTTTACAAGTCGGTGCAGTCTTAATGCTACCTGATGGCTTCAAAATTGCTCCTACTGACAGAATTCCTGAAGAAATGCAGGAAAAAGTAGGTGGTGTTTATTTCCAACAATATAGAGAAGACCAAGAAAACGTATATATCGTAGGTCCTTTACCTGGAGATCAATACCAAGAAGTTGTTTTCCCTATACTTTCTCCCGATCCCAGTAAAGATAAAAATATTCATTTTGGTAAGTATTCTGTTCACTTGGGTGCTAATCGTGGACGAGGACAAGTCTATCCTACTGGTGCACTCAGCAACAACAACCTCTTTAAGGCTTCTGCAACTGGAACAATCACCGCAATTAGCGAGCCAGAAGCAGGTGGTTACGAAGTAACTATTGATAATGGGGATGATCGAGTTATTGATACTATTCCTGCAGGTCCAGAGTTAATTGTTGCTCAAGGAGAACAAATTGCTGCTGGAGATGCTCTTACTAATGATCCTAACGTAGGTGGTTTCGGTCAAAAAGACACAGAAGTGGTCTTACAAAGCCCTGCTCGTATAGCTGGTATGATTGCTTTTGCTGCGGGTATTATGCTCTGTCAAATTCTGCTAGTAATCAAGAAAAAACAAGTAGAGACAGTTCAAGCTGCCGAAATGAACTTCTAAATCGATTATTTTTAACTCAATAATAAAAAAGGACAGAATTAATATCTGTCCTTTTTTTTACCCCATACAAAATTCTAATGTTTGCTCTCTTTGCTTGAATCTTCATTTAAGAGTTCTTCTAAAAAGTCAGAAGTTACATCGCTTATCCCTTCTTTCGTTTGCTCATTATAATTTTGCTCTTCCTCTAAATTCAAATTATTAGCTAATAATTCTTCGTTGGTATCTTGTCCTCTCCCTTTAACTAGCTCATTTAAATCATCTACATCATTAGTATCAAGAGCATTTAGGTTAGAATTGGGATTTACTTTTTCATCTAACCATTCAGAAATATTAGCTAATTCTTGATCGGTAATTTTTTCTGTTGGTTCTGGTATTGTTTCCGCATTAATCTCTTCAGTTATAGAAGAAATATTATTCCAGAAATCATCCATTACGCTAACATCTTTATCACTTGATGAATCTATTTTTTCATTTAACCATTCAGAAATATTAGCTAATTCTTGATCGGTAACTTGTTCTGTTGGTTCTAGTTCTGGTTCTGACAATAAATCAAGCTGGTTTTGAGCTACTTCTTCTGAGACTTCTTCTGAGACTATAGAAATATTAGCTAGTTCTTGATCGGTAACTTTTTCTGTTGATTCTAGTTCTGTCTCTGTAGTGTTTTCTGTGTCTGACAATAAATCAGGTTGGTTTTGAGCTACTTCTTCTAAGACTACAGATTCTTCTGCTAAATTATTTGCAAAATTCTCATCATCAACGGAGGTTGATGGCAATTCTGGTTTTGATATATCTAGTAATTCGTTAATGATTTCTTCAGGATCGATCGCATTTTCAGAAGAACTTAGCTTTTCCAAGGACTGGCTATCTTCTAACTCAGATTGTCGCTCATCATTCTCACTCTCAATTTCAGTATCCTCAACTGGTTGTTCTTTAATTTCATCTAATAAACTAGAATCTAGACTCGAATCTGGAGTAGTTACTACAATGGTTTCGTTGATTTCTTCTTCATTTTTTTCTACAGGGGTATCTTCTTGAATCAGCTCATTAGCAGCAATAGAATCTACCGCCAACTCAGAAGTTACATTTTGAGGAATAGAAGCAGGCATTTCCTCTATGCTTGTTATATTTTCTGATGTTGCCTGTTCCTCATCTATTGTTTCTGGCTTTGCTTTAGACTTGAGTAAGAAAAACCCTACAGAAGGAACTATAATAATAATTACGAGAATTAATAGCCATAACTTAGTAGATTGATTTTGCTCTGTTGAACTACCATCATCAGCAGTTACAGGAGAAACATCCTGCGCAACAAGAGTATCTTGTAAATTGTCTGCGTAATTATAAATTTGTTTAGGGTTAGCTTTTAAATTACTGTCGCTAGTAGAACTGTCTTCTTTCACAGTAGCCAAATGATACTCTAGAGAGGAATCAGATTTCACTTTCTCAGAAGATGCCAAAGATTTAGGTATAATCCCAAAAGTTACTAATATAGCTAATGTTAATACCGTAGTATAGTGTTTATTCAACATTGTTAATCAAAAAAGCTTAATGAATCACTAATATTTTTGATAATTATATAAGTAAATAAAC
>JASJDI010000355.1 GCA_030065155.1 Xenococcaceae cyanobacterium MO_188.B29 | reverse complement strand
TACAAATTCTTGAGACTCGCTAGAAGGAACTAATCTAATTTTAGTCAGAGTTTCGTCATCACTGCTTTGCAAAGTAGCAATTATATTTTCTAAAGGAACTACTTCGATAGTAACTGTTTCTGCCAAATCTGGTTTCTGTTGTTTAAAGACATTAACCATCTTTTCCAACTGCTCTTTCTCAAAGAACAAAGGAATTATTTGCTGAGAATCTTTGCCCATAACGAGATATTCATTGCTAGAACCAACTTTGGCTACAAATAAAGGTACACCGCCTTTATACTCTTGACCGCTTTGACTTAAAATAGTTTTGGCTGATTCTACCTCTGTTTTCTCAGGAATTAAGTTAAATAAAATATCGTTTTCTTTTGTCTGTTCTGCTTGTGCTAGTTTATATACTTCTCCTAAAGATACCAAAGTAACTTGCACTTGATTACCTAAGTCAGGATTTTTGGTTTTTAGATCGTTAATAAAGCCTTCTGCATCTTGAGGATTAATAAATATTCCTGCTACTTGAGCCTCATCTTTCCCTGAAAGAAGCAAAGGAACTCCTTTATCGTTAGTAATGGTAAAGACAGGTACTGGATTCAATTTTTGTAAAACTTGCTCTGCAGGTAATGCCCAAGCTTTTAAATTATGACCAAATCCTAGACTTAAAATTGCAGTACTCACCACACCTAAAACTGCACTTGAACGAGCTAATTTTCTAATCATTATTATATTCCTCAATAAATCTAAATTTGTTTCTCTATTTTGTCTACAAAGTTGTGATTTTTTCGATAACAGTAATGCCAATTTTTGCCGAGCGCCTTTCGTACTATAGCTAATAAATTTTTTTCTAGTTTAACTTTTTCGAGATGATCGCAATAGATTTTAATCAATTCAAATTTAAATTTGAAAATTATTCCCTAGATAGTATTGTCTGACTAAAGAATTGTTATATAGTTCCTCTGCCGTACCAGAAGCTAAAATTTGACCATCTCGCATAATATAAGCACGATCGGTAATAGCCATAGTTTCTCTTACATTATGATCGGTAATTAAAATTCCCATTTGGCGATCGCGTAAACCAGCAATAATCGTTTGTATCTCTGCTACAGCAATCGGATCTACTCCGGCAAAAGGTTCATCTAATAATAAAAATTTTGGTCCATCTAATCCTACTGCTAAAGCTCTAGCTAATTCTGTTCTTCTTCTTTCTCCCCCCGAAATCTGATTTCCCATGGTTTTTGCTACTCTTTCTAGACGAAATTCTTGCAATAATTGATTCATACGTAGGGGTTGAGCGGGACGGGGAACTTTAGTTTGCTCTAAAACTAGTTGAATATTATCTCTAACGCTTAGATTACGAAAAATGCTGGCTTGCTGAGTAAGATAGCCTATTCCTAAACGCGCTCTCTGATGAAGAGAAAGGGGAGTAATATCCCGATCGTCAAGCCAAACTCTACCTTCGTTGGGTTTAATTAAACCAGTAGTAATATAAAAAGTAGTTGTTTTCCCTGCTCCGTTTGGACCAAGCAAACCAACAATCTCTCCAGGAGCAACTCCCAGATTAACTCGGTTAACCACGAGCCTTTTACCATAGGATTTATGAATATTTTTTAAGAGAATAGTCATACTTCAGAATTCAGAATTGCTGGAGTTACATAGTTCAGAATTTTGGTTTGCACCTCAGTCTTTAATATCTATTAATTATTGGGGAGTAGTAGAAGCAGGAGAATCGATATTGACTTGGGGAAGAGATACTTCTGTATTTTGTGTCACAGGGGGATCGGAGACAATATAGGTTGATTCTACTTGTCGATTTTCTTTCGGTGTGGCAATAAAACGCCCCTCATCGATTAAGTAAGTCATCTCCTCTGCGCGCATACTATTGCCTTCTTGTAAGACATAAACATTGCCACTGAGAATTAAACGACGCTCTCGACTAAAATATTGGGCTTGAGCAGCAGTTGCTTGTATTTGTCTAGCAGGAAAATTAATTTCTACGTTCCCACGAGCCGTAACTACTCCTGTTTCCGAATTGGCTTCTTGAATATCAGAACGCACTGTAATTGAACCACCAGAGTTATAAGTTTGTGCTTGTATGGGTTTGGGTAAAAAGTAGAACCCGCCTATTATTGCTGCTAATACTATTTGATTTATGCTTAAGTCTCGTATTCGCCGTAACAATAAAATCATAGGAAATATATTATTTATATAATTAAGCTGCTATAGTCTAATTTTTTAGACGCAAATATTCAAAGAGATGTTGCCTTTTGCTCATCTAAAAATTAAATTTTCAATATTCCATTGACAATTTTTTTCTCAATAATATTAATTATTATTGTTCAATAATTTTGATCTGTGGCAATTTGTAAACTGCACTAGTTTTTGCATCTATTTCATCATTGCTTGATACTTCTTTCGTTTGTAGCTGATTAGCAAATTCTTCTACTTGTTCGGGTTCGATTTGCTGTAATCCTTGCAAAAGATGGTAGCTTTCTTGAACTAGTTTTGTGACATCGATTTCATAATATGTAGGCTGATAATTCGTTAATCTGCTAACTCCTTCTCCTAACAGAATAACTGCACCACGCCAATTATGATTGCCAAGATGATAACAGCCGACTGCAATTTGTAAAATGCCTTGATAAAATTGCTTGTCTACTTGTTCAGCATCAATCCAAAGAGCTTCTAAAATGTCATGACAGGCATAGAAGTGTTGCTGATTAAACTCTTCTATACCCTGCCAAAATGTCTGCACTTATATAGTTCTCCTTAAGAATTCATATTTTCACGAACTTGCTGAATTATTTCAAGTTCGATATCTTGCTCTTCTCCAGCAAATTCATTATCTGGAGTTATAAATAACATACAGTGACATTCTTTCCTTTCCCGCATGGGAACACAAGGGCAATTCCAGAAAGTATTCTTTACTTCAGCTTCTTTATCTTCATAGTGACGACAAGGACATAAAGGTGCGCCTAATTCCTCTTTATGCCGAGCTAATCCTTCAATTACTACAGCAGTTACTGATAAATCGCTGCAAAAGTAAGTGTCAGTTCTTTTTGCATACTGTGCAGCAAATTTTCTCATAGATTCAAGGCTTTTGTCCTTTTGTGTCGTATCACTTTTAGCTGTAGTCATAGTTGGAGAATTTTTAAATAAACAAATTATTGTTACTATTTTAGGACAATTTGTTAAAGATATTAGAATACAGTCAGCAAAAACCAAGCTGGTCAATCTTGAAGTTTTCGGTTAAGACAGATTTTGAGCGATGGTATTAGCCTATAATGCTGAGAAACTTACTAAATTTATTTGTCAAGTCTTGTTGTCCTCTTTGTCAGCGTCAAAATCAAGATATTATTTGCTCTTATTGCGAAAAGAAAATTCAAGGTAGTTATTTGCCTGTGTGGGAAACAACAAAACTAGGAAATTTGCCTGTATTTGCTTGGGGAAAGTATGAAGGATACTTAAAAAGATCGATCGCTTGTCTTAAATATGAGAACAAACCTGAACTAGGAGTACTTTTAGGGGAATGGTTGGGACAGAGTTGGTTAGATACTCCTCAAGGGAAAAAAATTTCCCAATTAACTGTAGTTCCCATCCCTCTACATCAGCATAAACTCAAGCTTAGAGGTTTTAATCAATCTACCAAAATTGCTCAAGGCTTTTGCCAGGTTACAGGATATTCCCTCCAACCTCAAATATTAATCAGGAGGAGGAATACTGAGGCTATGTTTAGCTTAAATCCGCAACAAAGACGAGAAAATGTGCAAAATGCTTTTGTCGTTAATAAAAATTTTCACTCTAAAATGGCGCGATCGAAGATCGTCCTATTAGATGATATTTTTACCACAGGAAGTACTCTCAGAGAAGCTTATCAAGCTCTGACTCAAAATTCACTTAACGTTCACTTTGCTGCTGTAGTAGCCAATGTGTCTAGTTCCTGCTATCTATAGATAGAAAAATTCTGAATAAACTTTAGACAAAAATAGCAAGATTCTGTTTGATTTAATATTAGCAATTGTCGATAATTTAGACTTAAGGCTAAGATCGAGAAAGAAAAGGAAATTTTCTAGCAAGATCAGACTATATGATTAGTACTTTTAAATCATCTTATACCGATGCTCAAATTATAGCGTGGCTACGCGGTTTATATACTATTGCTTGGGCAGATGGAAACTACGATCCAGAAGAAGAAGGGTTAATTGCTAAACTAACAGCAGAAATAGCTTGTATTGATAAGATTACCAACTTAGAACCGATTACCCCAGAAGAGCTAGCTACCTCGTTGGGGAAAGAACCCACAACTGCTGAAAATTTTTTGCGAACTGCCGTATTAGTAGCTGTAGCTGATGGAGTTTATTCTCCTCCTGAATACGAGCTAATATGTAAATTCAGTGATGCTCTTGATATTGAAGTAGAAGCTCTCAAGTCTCTAGAAAATACTCTCTACAGACAAGAGGAAAATCAGGCAGTAGAATCAACTGTTTCTGAAGATCATCACGACGCTGACAGAAAAGTACTCCAACCAGTAAAAGAGTGGCTAGATGGCATGGAGATACACGATCCAAGACTAGCTCGCTTTATTTGCAAGATAGTACCGGCTCAGTGTCCTTTTGAGCGAGATATTAACCTCTTTGGCAGAACTATTGCTCATATTCCGCCTTTGTGTAAGCTAAATCCTCTTTACGAGCAGTTTATCGGATTGCGTTTTCGCTCTTTATCTTATCTAGCTGATGAGTGTGGTGAAGATGTCACTAAATATGTTCAATAAATGATAAATGTAAATTTGTTTACATTAGGAGTACCTGGATACTCAATAGAAAGTTTAAAACTAGAGGATGCAGAACGACTTCAGAAACTGTATGAAAAATGCGCTGATTATAATTATCTTGTAGAGGGAAAACCGCCATCTCCTAATGCTGCCAGAGAAGAGTTCTTGGCAGTTCCAGAAGGCAAATCACTATGTGATAAATTTATGTTCGGTATTGTTGATTCGCAGGGTGAAATCATTGGTTTGATTGAGTCCATTCGTGGCTATCCCGATGAACAAACCTGGTGGGGTGACGTTCTCCCACATTAAGTCTAGCGACTCTAATGTGGGCTTCTAAAATAAAGATAAAGATAATTGCGTATATCTTATCCCAGAAGTTTCCTGCTTCACAGGCTGGCTATCGCCTAGGCCTCCACAGGCAGAAGCCGTGAGACCCACGGCTTGCAATCCTCGACTTAACAAAACTCGACCTGAGTTCTCGTCTCTGTCTATTTCCAGTCCACAACTACAAGAATGTACTCGAATAGACAAGTCTTTCGGTACATCTGCACCACATTGACTACATTCGACGCTGCTTTTATAGGCACTTACTTCAACAAAATGTTTACCGCATTTTACTGCTACTGCTCTCATTATGTTGAGAAACGTACCCCAAGCTGCGTCAAGTATGCTTTTTGCCAATCTGGTACGAGCTAAACCTTTGATGTTTAACTTCTCTACAGAGATTAAATCGTAGGTACGAACTAACCACCAAGCTGTTTTATAGAAAAAGTCTTCTCTAGCTCTTTTGATTCTGAGATGAATTCGAGCTATTTTATTTTTTTGTTTTAGCCAATTTTGACTACCTTTCTCTTGCCTAGCTAGTTTTCTTTGTTGTCTAGCCAAATGCTTTTCTAACTTCCTAAAGTAGGCACGGATAGGTATTTTTTGTCCTTGTGCCGTAGTTAAGAAAGAAGCTAACCCCATATCGATTCCTGTAGCTGAACGAACCGTATCGACAGGCATAATA
>JASJDI010000050.1 GCA_030065155.1 Xenococcaceae cyanobacterium MO_188.B29 | reverse complement strand
AAGCTAAAAGCTAATAGCTAAAAGCTAATAGCTAAAACCGATTGACAAACAGTACATCACCTTAACTTGTCACGAATGCTCTATAACTGTCGGTGCATTGCCAGATATGGTGAGCTTCACTCCTGATGGCGAGAAAGTATTAGTAGCCAACGAAGGCGAACCAGATGAGGATAATCCTGATAACGATCCCAATGGTTCGATTAGTATTATCGATCTTGCTGATGGGGTTGAAAATGCTACAGTTACTACCGCAGAATTAACTGGTTTTAATGGTCGAGAAGAAGAGTTACGTAGTCGGGGAGTGAGGATTTTCCCAGACAAAACTTTTGCAGAAGATGCCGAACCAGAATTTATTGCTGTCAGTCCTGATGGAACTACGGCTTTTGTTACCTTACAAGAAAACAATGCCGTAGCTGTAGTAGATATTGAAGCAGCAGAAGTAACCGAGATTCAACCCTTAGGAGTCAAAGATTATAGTCGCGGTTTACCCCAACTAACTCAATTTCCTTGGGATTTAAGCGAGGAAGTCTTAGGTACAACTCCCGCAGGACAAGAAATTCTTTTGGGTGGTTTATCGGGTCTATTTTTTGAAAAAGAAGAAGACGGTAAACTTCATTTTATTACTACACCCGATCGAGGACCTAATGGAGAACCCACAGATGTAGATGGAGATGGTTTAAAGGAAAGACCATTCCCTTTACCAGATTACCAGGCAAGTCTAATTAAATTCAGTCTCGATCGCGCTACAGGAGAAATTGAAATTACCGAAAAGATTTCTCTAACTAGGTCAGATGGTACTACTCCCATTACAGGATTACCTAATATTCAAGCAGGAGAACCAGGGACAGCTTATACCGATGAAGAACCAGTAGATTTATTTGGTAATCCTTTACCTAACGACTTCTTTGGGGCAGACATGGAGTCTATTGTCGTTGCGCCTGATGGTACTTTCTGGCTATCTGATGAATATCGTCCCGCCATATATCATTTTGATGCTCATGGCGTATTGATCGATCGCTTTATTCCTCAAGGCACAGCAGAGATAGCGGTGGAAGCCCGCGTCGGCGCAAGACGCAAGGGAACGTCCACCAAGACAGGAGAACCAGTAGGAACTTTCGGGACAGAAACTCTACCCGCAGTATATGCCCAAAGAAGAAGCAACCGTGGTTTTGAAGGAATGGCATTAAATACCAACAACGGTAAACTTTATGCTTTTATTCAAAGTCCTATTGATAATCCTGATGTCAGTAATGCAGAAGCACAAGAGTTAGGAGAAAGAAGTGATTTTAACTCTCGTAACTCTCAAGTAATCAGAATTTTAGAAGTAGATCCTCACACAGGAGAAGCAACAGGAGAATATATCTATTTCTTAGAAGGTTCTTCAGGAGTAGATAAGATTGGTGATGCCGTTTATGCAGGAGACGGAAAATTTTATGTCATCGAAAGAGACGCTGGTACTGAGGTTGACTCCAAGAAATTTATCTTTGAAGTTGATTTAACAGGGGCAACTAATATTCTAGGAACAGAATTATCTACTGCTACCGATGCCGATAATGCCTTAGAAGGAAAAACTGCCGATGATTTAGCTGAAATTGGTGTTCAAGCAGTTAATAAAACAAAAGTACTAAACCTTCCTTCGATCGGCTACACTGCAGGAGATAAAGCCGAAGGATTGGCACTATTACCCGATGGTTCTTTAACAGTTCTTAATGATAATGATTTTGGACTGTTAGATGAAGAGATCTCTGTTGACGGTTCTGTTCCTTTTAATCCTGACCCCACTCAAACTGTTTTAGGCATTATTGAATTTAATAAATCGAATCAAATAGATATTAATGATGAAGATGGTGAAATTAATCTCGAAAATCAACCAGTCTTCGGACTATTTCAACCCGATAGTATTGCTAGCTTTGCCATTGACGGAAAAACTTATTACATTACACCCAATGAAGGGGATAGTCGGGATGAGGATATCAGAATCGAAGATTTAAACTTAGACCCTAATGCTTTTCCTGATGCAGAAGTAGTAGAAAATCTAGGACGTTTAGAAGCATCTAGCATTGATGGAGATATCGATGGAGATGGAGACTATGACCAATTATTTGTTTATGGTGGTCGTTCTTTTTCTATTCGGGATAGCAAAGGTAACCTAGTTTTCGATAGTGGTGATGAGTTTGCCCGTATTGTTGCCGAACAAGTACCCGAACTATTTAACTCTAACGGAACAGTAGATTCTTTTGATAGTCGCAGCGATAACAAAGGCTCTGAACCAGAAGGAGTTCAGGTTGGAGTTATTGATGGGCGTACTTATGCCTTTATCGGCTTAGAAAGAGTTGGGGGGGTTATGGTTTATGACGTAACTAATCCTGCTGATGCCCAGTTTGTGCAGTATCTCAATCCTCTAGATGGAGAAACAGGAGATGCAGCAGATTTGGGACCAGAAGGTTTGACCTTTATTGCTGCCGAAGATAGTCCTAATGGCAAACCATTACTAACAGTGTCTAACGAAATTAGCGGTACAACTACTATCTATCAAATAGACATACCAGATATAGAAGATACTTTTACTTTACAACTACTTCATGCTGCTGACCAGGAAGCAGGAATTGCTGCTTTAGAAGATGCACCTAACTTTAGTGCCGTTCTCAATGCCTTAAGAGATGAAGATGCAGACGGCGATGGTAATCCAGACTATGCTAATACCCTAACTCTCTCTTCTGGGGATGCCTATATTCCTGGGCCATTTTTATCTGCTAGTGAATCGGCATTCGGCGGACAAGCAAGAGGAGATATTCTGATTCAAAACGAATTAGGGTTTCAAGCTATTGCTTTTGGTAATCATGAATTTGATTTGGGTACAGGACTAGTTGCTGATTTAATCCTGCCAGACCCAGAAAATGACTATTCTGGTGCTTTATTTCCTTATCTAAGTTCTAATCTCGATTTTAGTACTAGCGAAGACTTAGCACCTCTAGTTACTGCGGATGGGCAAGAAGCCAGCGATATTCCCAATAGTATAGCTGGCAATACGGTTGTTACTGTGAATGGGGAACGAATCGGTGTAGTAGGTGCCACAACTCCTACTCTACCTAGTATCTCTTCTCCTGGGGATGTGACTGTAAATCCTTTAGAATTTGACTCAGCTAATCCCGATGATATTGCTGCCTTAGCTGCTGAAATTCAAGTTTCTGTAGATGCTTTATTGGCAGATAATCCTGATATTAACAAAGTAGTTCTCCTAGCACACTTCCAACAGATTTCGATCGAACAGCAAGTTGCCGAATTACTCACTGATGTGGATATCATTGTAGCAGGAGGTTCTAACACTCTCCTCGCCGATGAAACCGATAGACTAAGAGCAGGAGATGAAGTAGAAGGTGCCTATCCGATCTTATCTACTGCTGCCGATGGTAATCCTATTGCTGTAGTTAATACTGATGGTAATTATCAATATGTTGGTCGCTTGGTAGTAGACTTTGATGAAAATGGAGTAATTATTCCTGAAAGCATCGATGCTAATGTTAGTGGTGCTTATGCTACCGATGATGAAGGAATAGCAGCAGTTAATGGTACACCAGACCCCGAAATTGTTGAGATTACCGAGCAACTAACCGAAGTAATTGCCGAACAAGAAGGTAATATCTTTGGTAGTACTGATGTTTTTCTTAATGGGACTCGCGGTGATGTCCGTACCCAAGAAACTAATTTAGGTAACTTAACCGCCGATGCCAACCTAGCTTATGCTCAAAGCATTGATTCTGAGGTAGTTATCTCCATTAAAAACGGTGGTGGTATCCGTGATGATATTGGAGAAGTAATTGTTCCTCCAGGAGCAACCGATCCCGATGACTTTGAGCGAGTTCCTCCCCCCGCTAACGAATTAGCTGGCAAAGAAGAAGGAGATATTTCTCAATTAGATATTTCCAATAGCCTACGATTCAATAATGGATTAACTCTACTCACTCTCACTGCGGAAGAATTACTAGCAATAATTGAATATGGTGTTGCCGAAACCACAGAAGGAGAAACCCCAGGACGTTTTCCTCAAGTAGCAGGATTAGCATTTAGCTTCGATGCTGATTTCCCCCCTAATGACCGTGTACTTTCCTTAGCTGTTAAAGATGGCGATGGTAATATTTTAGACGTAGTAGTAGAGAATGGTGAACTAGTCGGCGATCCTAATCGCACTTTCCGTATTGTTACTCTCAACTTCTTAGCTGATGGTGGAGATGGTTTTCCTTTCCCTGATACCAATAGAGTTGATTTGACTCAACCAGAAGATGCCGAACGCACTGGTACAGCTACTTTTGCTCCTGATGGTTCAGAACAAGATGCTTTAGCAGAGTTTTTAGCCACTAACTTTAGTGAAACCTCTTTCGATATTGAAGATACTCCGACTGAGTTAGATGAACGAATTCAAGATGTTGATGTTCGTGAAGATACCGTATTAGATGTAGATACCAACGAAATTATCGGCACAGATGCTGCGGATAATCTACTTGGTACTAATGGTAATGATTTAATTTTTGGTCAGGGTGGCAATGATACCATTACTGGCGAAATTGGCTCCGATCTCCTCCGAGGAGGACAAGGCAGAGATATTCTCCGTGGTGGTAATGGTTCCGATATCCTGAATGGAGGGCAAGGAAGAGACACTCTCCGTGGTGGTGAGGGTTCTGACATCCTTAATGGAGGAGTTGGCAAAGATATTCTTAGTGGAGGAAACGATACCGATATTTTTGTCCTGAGAAGATTAGAAAGTGGTAGAGCAGATTTAATTACCGATTTTGCAGTAGAAGAAGACTTAATTGATTTAAGTCAAATATTTGCTCTTTCTACTGATGAAAGTTCTACTCTTTTTGAAGATTATTTAACTATATCTCAGCTTGGTTCTGATGCTATAGTTAGTCTTGATTTGAATGGCGATCGACCTAATATAGTTAATACTGATTTATTTATTCTTAGTGGAGTTGATAGTAACGATCTAAGTGTAGATAACTTTATTTTCTAGTTGACAAAAGACTCTATAATGAGTAAAAAAAAGGCGGGTATTCCCCGCCTTAATTCCAGGTATTTCTCTTATCTAATATTTCCCTAAAATTAAGATAAAAATAACAATTTTCTAATTTTCCTGTAATAGCAACATCTCTGAGGTTTAAAATAAGGATTTGGTATTAAAGAGAAAAAAACCGCAAGATGCGGTTAGTTGACTTACAGATAGTAACTTCTAATTTGAAGGATCCATAATTTATAGAGCATTATGAATATCATTATAGATGTATGACTAATTCTTTTCTTCGTATAAATGGCTGAGTTTTCTATTGCTCTGTTTCAGCTATTTGACTGATAAGTTCATCTACATTCTGTCGATCCCTAATCTGTTTAGCAGAACTCCCCATCAATATTAATAGTAGAGAGACGTTCCATGGAACATCTCTACAAGGTTAATAGGTTTGTATATACACAGAGTATTAAATTCGGATTTGGTATTAAAGATATACCTAGCAGTTATATCTTTTCAAACACTCGTTTAGTTTAGTTGCTAAATTTTTGACCATTGGTTCGCGGATCATGCCAAGATGGGTGCTTTCAAATTCATGTATTTCCATATCTTTAGTTACATATTCATTCCAACCAAATAGCAGTTTAGGAAAGGCTTTAACTGGTTTAAGATGAGGTAAATAAGTTTTCAGTTTATTAGGTTCTGCGATCGCAGCATAACTATTTAATATCGGCAAGAAATAATCGATTTTGCCGTCATAAGATTGTGGTTGATAGTTTTGTAAGGCTTTAATAAAGCTCTCGAAAAAGCGTTGTCTAATCCAAGCTTGTTTTGGTGAATTTGGGTTTACTGTTGGCTTAATATTTGCGACTGATTTTTGAGACTGAGTTTTTGTTTGGTTAGAGACAATTTTAGGCGATCGCTTTTTACTCACAAGCCCTAATCCTTTGTTGACATATTCAAGTACATAAGCCTTTTTCTCTGCTGCCGTTAAATCGAGTAATTTTTTGCTGTGATAAGCAATTTTCCAACGGTAACGAAGAAGATTAAAAAAGTAGTAGATCGGGTCTTTTTTGCTATACAGTAATGGTGGATTACTCTCATAAAAACGGACGCGAGTAGCAAAGTAGTTTTCTAATTGGGGATAGGGAGTATCTAGTAAAGCCAGCAAAGCAATTTCTTCACCCCTAGCTTTTAGTTGCTGTGCCATTTCAAAAGCGATTGTTCCTCCTGAACACTGTCCCCCTAAAATATAAGGTCCTTGCGGTTGCACTGTTTTAATTTCTGCGATAAAACGAGTAGCAATTTCTTCTACTGAGTCTGGTAGTTCCTGAATGCCATCTAACCCAATACCCCGCAAAGCATAAAAAGAATGATCTGAGTTGAGATGCCTTGCCAAATTAGTTAAACCCAGAACATCACCAAATCCACCATGAACAAAGAATAAAGGAGTTTTATGACCATTCGGTCTAATAGGCACAAGAGATGACCAAGGAGTATTAGTATCAGTAGTTTTAGTAATAATTTGGGCTAGTTTTGCTACTGTGGGAGCTTCAATTAAAGTAGTAATGGGCAGATTTTTGGCAAAGATAGTATCAATTTGAGTAAAGATACTCACTGCTAGTACAGAAGTTCCTCCCAGGTCAAAGTAATTATCATTAATGCCTACTTTTTCCAAACGCAAAACCTGCGCCCAGATATTGGTTAGTTGTTTCTCTGTATCATTTTTAGGAGGAATATAGGTTTCACTAATGTGAGGACGTTGCAGGGGTGCTTGTGTTTCCATGACCTGCAAAATTGATTGAGTATCATAGAATTGATTAGCAATATGGCTGAGACGATCGCCTTTACTACTTTGTTGAGCAAGATTAGTTTTTGATACTACAGGGGTTATTTTGGTAGACTTTTGCTCGGTTATTTCTGGCTGATAGGTTAGCGATTGAGCATAATCTACAGGAAAGCTGAAAATATAACCATCATCGCTTTCTTGTTTAAACTTACTGCCAACTGCCTCAATAAAGTTTAATAGAGGCTGATTTTTGGGTGAAGGGATGTAAGGAAAATCAATCCGATCTAAATTTTGTTGGCTAGCAATTTCTCCTAACTTGGCTAATATCTGATGTTCGACTCCTCTGCCTAGTACTCGACAACTAAGCAGAAAAGTATCGACTTTCAGAACAGGGTTATCTATCTTAAATAGAACTACTCCTACTAAACCATAATCCCCAAATCGATCGCTCACTTCCACTACTAAACACTCACCCGATCGACAAAATTGCTGAATTTCTGCTTCCGAACGTCTAATTGTAGTGGCGTTAAACTGATTGGTACGTTGAGTTAACTGAGATACTCTAGGCAACTGTTCTGGTTGCATTTCAGAGATAGCAATATTTAGTTCTAATTCAGCCAAGAACTGTTCAAAATTAACGGTTTGGCTTTTTAAACGTTCTCTTTCAGCATTTTGCTTGTACTGAGTAGTACGCTGTTTATCGGCATCGGTTACTTTCAAGCGATCGAATGCCCAGACATGGTTCAGAAAACGGGGAATAGTTTCTGTTGCTTGGGGTAGTTGTAGCGTTAGAACTTCGGGGCAACTAGCTTGAACTTCGGAACATTCTACAGGATTATCATCAATAAAAATAAAACTATCTAGACCTAGATTAAGTTCTTCGGCTAAGGATTTAAGATTCGCTGATTTTGGTTGCCAATTGATGCGCCAAGCTACCAAATGTTCTAACTTAATCGGCATTTCAGGACGGCGTTTAAATACTTCGATCGCATCTGATTCCACATTTTTACTACACAAACAAAGCAACATCCCCTGTTGAGACTGTTCTACCATAAATTTCTGCAAGGCTTCATAAGCGGGAGTAATTTTGACTCCCATTGCCCCATCTTCTCCACAAACTCCTTGCCAGAGGGTATTATCACAGTCGAGAACAATCACTTTATGGGGTGAACTTTTGAGAGTGTAAAGCTTGCGAGCGATCGCGGTAGCTAGGGCAGTAAAATACTCAGTAGTAAAAGGAATATGTCCTCTTTTATCTCCCTGTTCGTCGTAATAATTCTCTACTGGGTACATAGCAGCTAATTCTTGGGTGGTAGTTAAATATACCCCTTCAACTTCTGCCAGCTGGGAACTTAGATAAGCTGACATTTCCTGCCAAAAGTCTTTCCATTCCTCATTAGTTTCGATCGCAGGAGAATTAGGACATAAATAAACTAAATAAGGCGTTTTCGAGTTTTTGGTTGCTTCTTGTAAAGCCATTACCAAATCTTGGAGATTACGCTTAATTTTATTTTGCAGATTGTCTAAGTTAGGATCTTTTTCATCTCTAATCCAATCTTCTAAGCGTATTAAAACAACGTTTATCCCATCTTGATTGCCCGATAATAAACTAGAGGGATTGAGCAATTCTTGAAATACTTGATTGTAGGGAGCAAAATCAACTTGAAAAGGAATGTCTAGTTCTTGAATCCAAAAATTGAGCGAAGTTTCTAAAGATTCTGCTGTAAAGGTGGCAGTTATGGCAATTTTAGCTTTAGCAGCTTCTACCACTGTTAATTCTTCAGATAGAGTATTAGTAAATTCCTTGACTAAAGATCGATCGAGAATTAAAGGGTTTGTATTTTCTGACTGGACTCTATCTAATCCTCTCCATAAATTCTTGACTACTTCGAGAGGATTTTGCAAATGAATTTGACTAAAATTCGTGACTGTCTGATCGCTTAAAAACTTACTGGGACGATAGATTACTTGACGCACAGCAGGAAATTCTACCGCAAGACTCCTAATTAGTCCTTCTACTGCGTTTTTTGCACTGGAATAACCACTAAAACCTATTTCTGGTTTCTGAGCGTAGATTGAGGAAATTGTTACCATCATTCCCCGACGATTTTGCAGTTCATTAATTACTGCTTGGGAAACTTCATAACTCATGCGTAGAGGAGTCATGACAGCATGCTGAAACTGCTCAAAATCTAGATTATTAAACGGAACATAGTCAATAAAAGGATGAGCATTACTAATAACTAAATCGAGTCCACCATATTTTTTGACAATAGCATCAACAATTTTTTGACAAATCCCTGGTTCAGTAAGATCTCCTCTACAAAGGAAAGCTTTACCACCATTGTCTTGAATATCTTGTAGTACCACCTGAGCTTCATCATCACTACTGCGGTAATTAATAGCTACTATTGCACCAAAAAGAGCTAAGGTTTTAGCAATAGTACTACCCAATCCACGACTACCACCAGTTACTAAACACACTTTGACCTGAAGCCAATGATTAGCAGGAATTTCACCCCAATCTGATGCCAGAGCTTCCATCGAGATTACGACGGAATCTGGACGTTTCAAGCTATCTAAATTAACTCGGGCAATTACCCCATCTTCTGCTGTTACTTCAGCCTCCAAAACCAAATTACCTGTACCAGAATCCCAATTATGAGTTGAAATTGAGCATTTAATCTGAGAACTCCTGTAATTTCGATCAGCGTAAGCTGGCACTGCGTGATCGATCATATCTCTGGAAAAATCGATCTTTCCTCCCATGTATAAAGCTTGACGACCAGGGGATTTCATGCCAATACAGTAAGAAGTCCAGATTAAACAAGTTAATTGTTCTAAGGGTATTCTGGCTAAATTTAGATGCCTCTTGAGAAAATTGTCCCAACTTTCAGTATCAAGAGCATAGTCTTCTTCATAAGTAAAATTAACTAAATCGATGTTACTAGGATTAGCTGCTTGATGAGGATAGGAAATTGAATTTGCTGCTTTAGTTACTTCACCCAGAGAACTAGGAACATACTTGAGTTTTAATTCAACTAAAAGTTGCTCATCGTTAAAAAGTTGCCAACTCTCTTCGTTTGCTGCAACTTTAATTAGTTTATAGGCTTGATTTTCTCTAATGGGACTATGAAACTTGTATTGTATTGACTCAAGAAATATTCCTAATTTTTCCTCCTTAGCCAAAATTTGATTTAAAATCTTGAGAATGCCCAAAATACCGTAAACAACACAATCACCAAAGGGAGTTTTTCTCGCATAGTCTGGATCTATATGCAATGGATTGCGATCGTGAGAAAACTCAGTAAAATCTTCAATATCATTATGATTTACTCTCAGCATTTTTTCCCTTATGGCTATCATTGTTTTTAAAATAATTAAGGATTTTAATCGTGCTAAATATTGAGAAAAATCATGTTTGATACTGATACTTAATAATTCCCCGTTTATAGCCAACATAACAGCCTAAATTTTGGATAAACTTAGCTAATTGACTTTTATCTCTAATCTGAACTAAGCATTTAACCAATACCCCAATCGAAGGAATAGTTTTTTTAATTGGCAAGGAAAATATTCCTAAAGATTGATATTTTTTAAACAATAAAATTTCTGCTTCACAAGAGTGTACTGCTTGCTTGTACACTGCTGTTAATGTCGGACGATAGCGATAATAAACTAAAGCTTCGGGAATAAAATGTAGCTCTTTGCCCGCAATTTGAACCTTCAGACAAAGATCAAAATCTTCTAATCGGATCAAAGACTCATCAAAACCACCAATTTCCTTAAATAGGGAGCGTTGTAAACCAAAATTACAACTATTAGCTCTTTTCAGGTTAGGAGCGCAAGGAAAAGTTGAGAGTTTATTAGTTTGTGCAGCAATACGACTTTTTCTTAACCAAGGCTCATTTAATTTTTCCCTTTCCAAACGACCAGCAACAAACTCATACCGAGAAAGAGCTTCACCCATAGCTGCTATCCATCCAGGTGCAACTTCATCATCCGCATCACAAAATGCTAATAGTTCGCCTTTGGCTACCTTTGCGCCTACATTTCTAGCATAAGCTGCCCCAGGAATTGCCGAAGCATCGACTATTCTCAGATGAGAAAACTTGTGTTGATATCGCCGAGCGATCGCTATAGAATCATCAGTAGAGCCATTATCAGCCAGGATCACTTCCCAAGACTCTGACCACTCTTGTTGAGCAAGGGCTTCAAGTTGTTGACCTAAAAACTTAGCAGAATTAAAGCAAGGAATAATAACACTTAATTTCATCATAATTTTAATAATAATTATTAGTAAATTAAAATTATTAGACTTTTAAGATACAGTCTAATCTTGATTATTGTTGATGGAGAAACTCCAAATTAAATTCAGTCACTACTCTATTGACAAAAAATAATTGCAATGACAATTAAATATATTAAGTAAAAACTCTAATATCAATCTGATATGACGCTATCTTAACCTAAGATTTTGCAAAATATAAATAGCATCCTAAGAATATTTTAGAGTTACTTTACTAACACCAACCAATCCAACAACTTGACCTATTACCTATTACCTGTTACCTTGTCTTCTCTTAACGGGACTTAAACAAAAATTAAGCCCAAATAAAGCCACAACTGGCTTTATAAGCTGCAAATACGTGTCGATTTTCGTTGAGCCATTGGACAAAACGATAAGATATGGCTGTACGAAATGCCTCCAATGCTTCAGGAAAAGTGTTCAAAGGTGCGGAATGCACTGCCACTTTCCACCTCGAATTCAATTCGAGGTGGGTTGGCAGTTTATTTGCCCAACGTCTTCTTAACCCACCTGTTAGCTTATGCCAAAGAATAAAAGTATAGGCACAAAACACTAGAATAAAATGTCTTTCTAAACTCTTTTTTTCTCGGACTTGGTATTCACTTAGTCCTAACCACCCCTTGGCTTCCCGATAGAAAACTTCTACCCAGTTTCTTTCTGAATAAGTCTCAACTATCCATTGCTCCGTCCTTACTCGGAGGTTTCCTCCGAGCGGGCGGTGCGCTTTTTTTCCTTCGGGTAATGAATCCCCATGCTGATATAATTCTATGTCTAAAGGTAAGCTTTTTTTTCCATCATATAGATGATACGAAATCCGATTATCAAAGTATACTTTTGGGTAATAGTTTTAAATTAGACTTAAAACTTTCTGCCTCCTGCCTCCTGCCTCCTGCCTTCACTTAAGTTTTAAGTGTTGTATCTAAACAGGATTTCGTATGAGTTGTTACCACAACATTGCCATTATCTGTTTTGTGAGGTAGTGCGTTGGGCGGGTTCCCCGACTTGAAGCAACTACCGAACCCGAAGGGCCAATTTCTCCCATATACTGTCGTCCCACTCCTGCGGTAAAGTTGCCACTTTTCCTATGTCCAGAGTCATCCACAATTAGACTAAATCCTCGATTTATTCTGGTTTGGTTGCATTTGTTCATTACTTCTAACCGACGCTCATTGATCTTGTCTGCTGACCAAGTTGCTTCCGTTATAAAATGGTGTAATTTGTGATATGTGACCTCTACTGCATCTCTCGCCATTTGAGACACATTTTTTCGCTCACTTTCTCCCAATAATCCCCCTAAATAATGTCTGAACTCCCTTTTTTGAGCTTTGGTTCTTAATAAATCATCAAACTTTTTACACCATCTATCGAAGCAGGGAGGCATGGCTGCGGGAGTAGTTTCTTTCATGACAGCGAGCGCCCATCCCCGTTTACATTTTGAAATATTTAAGGGAATGCCTACGGTAGCTTTTGAAGCAGATTTGGCGATCGATACTTTGCCTAACCTTAATTCTCGTAGATTCGAGGAAATTTCTATGTATTTTGGTGGCGTACAAGCTGCTTTGTGGAGTCCTAGAGATGGTTTATTAGCAGCAGCCGATCCTCGTCGTGCAGGAGGAGTAGCTTATGGAAGATAAAGTAAAGTCGCAACCTATAGGCTCTCACTCTTGGAAGCATCAAATAAAATATCTTTTGAGACAATATTGAAATTGGGTTCAAGCCAAACTAGAGCAATCTGTTGTACTTTTCTGTGTTGTAAAGTAACTAGAGAAAAACTACGCTCTTTACCTTCTTTGCCTTTTCTGATACGAGGCACACAAGCAGAATTTAAATAAATAGTGTCTTCTGGGCTAATATTAATAATTTTTCGTAAACGATCTTTTCTGTGGCGCAAATTATGGTGCATATGTCCGAACGTAACTAGGGGAATAGATTTACCCAAAGTATAAACTTTGTCGATCGCCTCAGCAAAATCAGGATCGCCATGATCTCCGCCAATGGGTTGCCAATCTTTACCACAAGTATCTTCTGGTCGATCGCCTAATCCTGTAGGACCATTATGACCGATAAAAATAATAGTATCGTATGCTGTTTCTTGGGCTGATGCTAAAATTTGAGCGGTAGACTCAGCAAAATTATTAATTTTATAGCGATCGCGATAGAAATCTCTGTTTTTCCACTCTATTCCTCCCCAACTAAAAGGGCGACTACCAACTACTGATAAATTAAATTGTGGAAAATCCAGCTTACTATAACCTACATGAGATTCCCCTAATAAATCTAGCTGTTGTTGTACTCTGTCTTCTTTTGTGCGATCGTAAGGTGCTTGTTTTTGCCCCCAGACAGAAGCGGTATACCAGGCATCATGATTACCTAAAATAGCTGCTTTGGGAATATCTAGAGATGCTACTTGACGAACAACCTCTACAGATTCATTACCAAAATCACCTACAAACAATACTAGATCAACGCCAAGATGTTTCAAAGCTAATTCATCTTCTGTTTCCCATTGATCGTGAACATCTCCCACTACAGCAATTTTGATCGTGTCTGGTTCATTAATCATTATTTACTAGTTACTTACTGTTTCACAATTATCCCCCTAAACAATTTAACAAGTCATTATTAATTATTCTCCTTGCTGTAAGTTGTGGCGAATTTAAACTGCATGTTATTCAATCAAGAGTCAAGTCGTCAAACCCTCACCGTGTCTCCCTATCTCCGCGTCCCAATGTCAATTATCTGTAGCCAACTTCAATCGAAATGATATATTTTCAAGGCAGTTCTTATTTTTGATTATTAGTTAAACAAAACAATGCAAGTATTTGAACTACAAAAATTTGGTCTTGATGGTTTGATTGGGAGCGATCGAGCTATTCCTATTCCTGGTTATGGCGAAGTATTAGTCAAATTAAAAGCTGTATCCCTTAACTATCGAGATTTACTCATCATCAAAGGATTGTATAATCCTAATCTCCCTCTACCCATTATCCCTCTTTCTGATGGTGTGGGGGAAGTAGTAAAAGTAGGAGAAAACGTAACTAAAGTACAAACAGGCGATCGCGTAGCTAGTATTTTTATGCAAGACTGGTTATCTGGTCATTTAAGTAAAAAAGCTGCTAAATCTGCTCTGTGTGGAGAAATAAACGGAGTTTTAGCAGAATATGTTATTTTTCCTGAAGATAGCATAGTTTCCGTTCCCCAACATTTAACCGATGCAGAAGCAGCTACCCTCCCTTGTGCTGGAGTTACTGCCTGGAATGCCCTTATAGAAGGAGGTTTAAAGCCAGGGGATACAGTACTTATTTTAGGAACTGGAGGAGTATCTTTATTTTCTCTTCAATTTGCTCAAATAGTCGGTGCGAGAGTGATTGCTACTTCTAGCAGTGAGGAAAAATTAGTCAGGGTAAAAGAATTAGGTGCATTTGCTGGAATTAACTATCAAACCAATCCCCATTGGGAAAAAGAAGTATTATCACTCACGGAAGGAGTAGGTGTCGATTATATTGTGGAAGTAGGTGGTGCTGGAACTTTAGCTAAATCTCTTAAGGCTGTGCGCTTTGGCGGTAATATAAGTTTAATTGGAGTGCTAGCCGGAACTCAAGCACAAGTAAATCCCTTATTAGCCGTAATGAAAGGGGTTTCTATTCGAGGCATTTACGTGGGTTCAAAAACTATGTTTACCGCCATGAATAAAGCGATCGCTCATAATCAAATTCACCCCATAGTCGATCGTACCTTTCCTATCACAGAAATTGTATCTGCTCTAAAATATCTAGAAAGTGGTTCTCATTTTGGCAAAATTAGCCTCATCTTTTAAGCAATCAAATGGTCAGGGATAAAAATTTAATAAGTAGTATTTGTACAGAAAACCCTACCAAAGTTGAAAGCTTTACCAGGTTCTCAGAAATTAGAGTAATTACTATCAGAAAATACCAGTTTATCATTTGTTTGTATAAAAAATATTACATATCTGGAGTGCCAATCATACCAGTCACAAAAATAAAAAGAGGTACAATTACATAAAAGAAAATCTACCACAAACAGTAAGCTCAAAACTCGTAGTATTGATATCCTGGCTCTTTAAGAGGCTATCTATCGGAATATCGACTGCTACTTATTCTTTATAATCTTTATTTATTTCCCATCGTGAAGAAAAAGCTTTAAACCATTTGATAGCGAATAAGTTACTGAATATTGCTTGCCAATAGATTAGGTAGAAAGAATTAGAATCGGCAATCTTAGCAAGAGTGAAATCTATATAAGTAAAAAAATGCCAAGTAACTCAAATTCAAAACATAAAGTGGAAAATTCGGAAACCAACAGCAAAATCAATACTATTCCCACAGATTATTGGCAAGAAGGGGAAGTATTTATTGGTCGAAAGGATAAGTACCAGATTATTAAAAATATTGGTAGTGGAGGCTGCGGAGTTGCTTATCTAGCTCAAGGTCAATGGTCACAAAAATTATTTGTAGTTAAAACGATTAACGATAATGTTAATGGTTCGAGAACATTAAAACATGAAGTATTAACTAACGAATTTGCTAACTTAGCTGGTCTCGAACATCCGCATATAGTGAAAGTAGAAGGCTATGAAAGAATTGGAGATTCTTGGTGTTTATTTTTAGAACATATTGAAGGACAAGATCTACAAGAATATGTCCAAGAAAAAGGGCCTTTTTCAGAAGAGGAAGCTTTAAAATACATCAAGCAAATAGGTTCGGCATTAAATTATCTTCATAATGAAGAAGGTAAAATTTATCAAAGGATCATTCATCATGATGTAAAGCCCTCGAATATCATGGTTTGTGTCAATTCTACTCAGGCAATTTTAATTGATTTTGGAGCAGCCAGATTTTATCGAGATGAGGTGTTGGGTGTGAATCAACAATTTTATACCCCTGGTTATACTCCACTAGAACCATGGGATATCCCTGCTACTGATGTTTATGCTTTAGCAGCAACACTTTATTTTTTACTCACGGGAAAACACCCAACATCTTCACAAGAAAGATATCAAGGAAAAGAATTACATCCTCCTCAGCAATATAATTCTCAAATTAGCAATCAAATAAATGATGCCATTCTCAAAGGTATGGAAATGGAATCGGGAGATCGTCCTCATTCTGTCTCAGAATGGCTGGAATTATTGAAAGAGATAGAACAGTCTCCATCTTTTAAAGGTTATAAATATACTACAGATTCAAGATATTCATTCACAACCAATGCTAATGATCAACTAAATACTTATTATTTTGTTCTAGATAAAAATAATCAACCAGTCGAACTTGGCAATGGTAATTATGGTGTAGTTTATCTTATTCATAAAGGAGGTAATAGTAAATATCCTAATAAATATGCCTTTAAAATACTTTACAAATACGATAATTCCGAACTTAATGAAGTTATCGAAGAACGTTTTGAGTCTGAAATCAGGTCTTCCAATGAGATTATAGACGAATTGGAAAACTTTAATGTTAGACAGATTCCTGGTATTGTGATGACAATAGACGGGACAACAGAATTTCTCGACTCAGAAGCTTACAAAACATTTACACACTTAAATTCCATTGAAAGATTGTCTAACTATGCTCTTGTTATGGAGTTGTATGATAAGACTCTTGAAGAACTTTTAGAGGATGGAATTGGTAAATATGCAATTCAATCTTCTAAGCTTATTCACCACCACAATCTAGAACAAAGAATATTTACATCTAAAGCAAAAGCTAAGCAGTATATTAGGCAACAAGTTCAAGACAAAAAAGAGCAAAAAAATCTTGAAAGTAAAATTTACGAACTAAATGGGTACGATCTTCTCAGTAGTCTTAATTTTGCGGAACGTATAGCTACTATATTGCCCTATTTAGAAAATATTACACAGGGTCTTAGATATCTACACAAAGCTGGCTATCTTCATCTCGATTTAAAGCCAGCAAATATTTTTAATAGAGAACTCGATAGTACACTGCAAAGTGCAATTGGCGATCTAGGATTTCTCCAAAAAAATCATTTAAAACCACAATCGTTGCTAGGTAAATATAATAGATTACCTCTAGGTACATTACATTATCGATCGCCAGAACAAAAATATTTTTTTGATGTCGCCAACGTAGAGATTCAGTATGATCCTGAAATAAAACTGATTGTAAGAGATCCTATTTTTAGAGAGACAATTATTGAAAAAGATGATTATGTAATTTTTGGTAAGTATAATGATAAATCCTATGCGATCGAGCGAATCAATATAGAATCAGAAAAAAATGCTCCAGTTTATATATATCTTAAAACCGATGAACATGATAAATTGTATTTAAAACCATGCAAAAGAAATCAAGCAAAATTTTATAAAATTCAAGGAAAAAGAACAGATTTATTTGGGATAGGTGCTATTGCCTTTAACTTAATCACTTGTGGTGAATCTCCAGAGCGTTTTTATGAAAGTATTAGAAAATATGATACTCAACATTCAACTGTTGCCGAACTAATTGGCAAGTATGAAAGTGTCTATAGTTTTGAATCGAGTGAACCAGGATTAACCAAAATATTTGAACCTTTTCAAGATAAAAACTCATCAGAATACGTACCCAGACAAATTGTTGAGTTAATTTTAAAATGTATGTTGTATAAAGCAGAAGACACTTTTTATAATGCGAGTAAGTCAACTAATAAAGAACCCACAGCTATTTTATTAGAGCAACTTAAAAATCTACACAATCCTTGAAATAATAAAAATAATATGGCAAAAGAATTTGGTTATAAAATTGACAACAATCCCTTAATGAAAGGTGATATTCCAGGGGATTATCCACCAAAAGAACCAAAAAAATTTATCGATTATCTTGAAGAATTATTTACTTACTCTACAACTCAATATCACATACGTCTTGCCAAAGGATTCTGGTATTTTTTTAATTTGACTAAGCTTGTTGAAGAACATTTGAAAAAACCTTCTAATTTCTATTTTGCGGAAATACATCCTAAAAAAATTATTTTCAGAAAGATAGGAGCTTATCAAGAACCAACAGAACTAGATACAGATTTTGTTATATACAACGAGCAAGTAAACTATCGTAATGATTTGAGAAATGATTTGGTTTTCACCAAGATCATGATGCACAATTATCAAGGAAATCCTTATATACCTAGTTCTTTTTCTAGTATGCGTCGAGAAATCATCTTAAATAAATTTACAGAATTAGATGATTTGACAGAACAAGGTAAATATAAATATAAATACTCTTTTTTTGATAAACATGAAAGTGTTGTCCATAAAAATGACTGGATTATCATTAAACAAATCAATCAAAGCCGAAATTTTCTCTTTCAAGTAGATAGTGTAAATCCTAAGAATAAAATTGTTGAATTAAAATATGTGCCTATAGCTTCAAATAATCCAGAAGAATTCGCTTTTGATTACAACAATAGTAACTTACTAAATAAATGTATTTATTATAAAAATATAGATCCTTGTATTTACTATTTTCATATGTTGGGGATTTATCTCTACAATATATTTTTTCTGGGAGTGAATGAAAAAAACAACTTTGAATTAGTTCAACGAGTTTTTGACAAAATCAATATCGAACAGTATTTTACTATCTTAAATGAAGAAGAAGTTAAAATTAGTTTTTCATCGCTTCAAGATATTAAAGTCAAAAACAATCAAATTCCTACCCAGTCAGTTAAGTTACAACAAATCCAAAAACTTTTAGCTCATATGTATCTTAAATTGACTTTTGTCAATGCAAAAGATTCTTACTATTCTAGTTATGAAAATGATATTGATAGGATTCTTTCGGTCAAAAAAGATGTTTCTGTTCTCGAAGAAAAAATTGCCGATCTTTTAGGTATTAAACTTTCTGGCAAACTTGAATCTTATATGTCAGATGAAGATTTAGAACAATACTCTGATAAATTGACTTTTCTTAATGAAGGAAAAGAAAAATTTTTTATACCATTCCATGAATTAGTGTTTGATTTTGTGGCAATAAATGACGTTTTTTATGGCGACAAGCAGCCAGAAATATGGAAGCGAAAAATCACTATTATTCAAGCTATAGCTGTATCCTCTGTAGTTGTATTCTTTGCTTTCTTAATTGGTTTGTTGGTTGGGAGTAGCAATAACAGTATCAAAAACTCAGACCCACAATCGCATTTAATGAGACAACTTTTATATCAAATCAGCGAAAATAAAAGGCTTGTATCATGAGACACAAGGTAAAGATGTCAATCTCATTTCTTTTTTAATTCTGTTGAACTCATGTTAAATAGGAGCGATTGGCGAATCGTTGCTATTTTTCTTGTAAATTAAAATAGCAACAATATACAAAATTACTATGACTTCTTCTTCCATTGGTGTAGCTGTAGTTGGTACAGGTTTTGGACAAAAAATACATATTCCAGGGTTCCAACATCATCCTCGTACAGAAGTAGTAGCTGTATACAATCCTGATTTGGGTAAAGCTAAAGCGATCGCAGACTCTAATAATATTCTTTATGCTTATAATAAGTTGGATAAAATTCTGGCTAACCCTCAAGTAGATGCAGTAAGTATCTCTACACCACCGTTTTTGCACTACGAAATGGCAAAGGAAGTACTAGAAGCAGGAAAACATTTACTGCTAGAAAAACCGATGGCAATGAATGCGGGACAAGTCAAGAAACTATATCATCTAGCTACTCAAAAAAATCTAATTGCGATCGCCGATTTTGAATTTCGTTTTGTACCTGCTTGGCAACTATTAGCAGAATACTTACAACAAGGATATGTTGGGAAAAAAAGATTAATTAAAATAGACTGGATTGTTACTAGTCGGGCTAATCCAGAAAGACCTTGGAATTGGTATGCTCGTAAAGATATGGGAGGCGGTGCTTTAGGTGCAGTCGGGTCTCATGCTTTCGACTATATCAGTTGGCTATTTGGTTCGGTAAAAAGATTATGCGGTTATCTTAGTTGTGCTATTCCTCAACGTCCAGACCCTCAAGCGGGAGGCACACTAAAACCAGTGGATGCTGATGATACTTGTTTAATCATGCTAGAACTTGCTGATGGTACACCCTGTCAATTATCTATTAGTTCTGTTACCTATGCTGGTAGAGGACACTGGCTAGAAATCTATGGAGATAACGGTACATTAGTTCTTGGTAGTGATAATCTCAAAGATTATGTTCATGGGTTTAAGTTATTAGCAGCCCCCGCAGGCAAACCCTTAACTGAAATGCAAATTCCCAAACGTCTAGCTTTTCCTCAAGTATTTACCGATGGTAGATTAGCCCCCTTTATCCGCGTGATCGATCGCTTTGTCGAAGCTATTGATGCTAGGAAATCTTTAATTCCCTCTTTGCAGGAAGGAGTTTATTCTCAGTTATTAATGGATTTAACTCATCAATCTAATGAATCTAAAGGTTGGGTTGATGTTCCAGATTTAAATACCTATTTATCACGATAAAACTATTTTATAATGCTGAAATTGTAATAGCACCCCACGATGCTGGATTAACTAATACTATTTTTTCAAATCAAATCCTCTGCTATCTTCACCATGTAATTTAAATGAAGATAAGTTTACTTATTTATTTGCTCTACACTTGACTTTTTTTTCAAAAACAGTAACAATAGATACAGAAAAGAAAACGTTCATCTCCATTAAGAGACGGAAGTAGGGAAACTCCCGAAGGAACGCGCCTCATAATCGCAATACACTATTGGAGGCGAAAATCATGAGACTTAAATATCGTGGTATTAGTTACGAATATAATCCACAAATAGCTGAAGTATCTGAAGAAAAAGTCGGAGGTAAATATCGCGGAATAAATTGGCGATTACATCACTGCAAACAAACTCTTCTTCTCCATCAACCTATTCACGTCAACCTAACCTATCGTGGTATAGCTCTTTCTTAAAACAAGAATTAGCTGACCATCAGGTGATATCTATGGTTATGTCCTATTACAAGAAAGTTAGTTTAGTCTGAGCTTTAGCTAAATACATTAACTCTAAATATAGAAAAGAAAACGTTCATCTCCATTAGGAGACGGAAGTAGGGAAATTCCCGAAGGAACGTGCCTCGTAATCTCAATACACTATTGGAGGCGAAAATCATGAAACTTAACTATCGCGGTGTCAGCTACGAATACAACCCCCCAGTAATTGAAACATCTGAAGCCAAAGTAGGTGGTAAATATCGTGGATTAGATTGGCGGTTCCGTAATATTAAGCAAAATATTACTTTACAACCCCCTGTTAACTTAACTTATCGAGGTGTAGCTTATTCTAATCGTCCAACAGTAAGTCAAGAAAAAGCACCTGTAAGTATTCGGGAACAAGCTCGCTGGCTGATGATTACTAAGGAAAAAGCGACTAACAATCGAGTAGCATCAATGTTGCGCCGTTCTGCTCAGGAAGTGGGTTTAGTCTAAACTTTGTGGTGGCATTGTTTGAGAAAGTGTTTGTAAAATAAACATTAAACTCTTGTTAGATGATTAACGTATTACGAGATCGACTTTTAGGCTTTTAGATACCCGCTTCTAGCTATCTCCCCTGCACCTCCGCTCCCCTGCTCTCCTGCTTTCCCAGCCTTAATCTTTTGTTTACAAACAGTTTTAGTCTCTTAGACAAGCCATCAAATAAATACTAAAGGTTTATCTTTTAAAGGCTCAAAAGCTTCTGCATCAAAACGATATAAACTAGCTGGACGACCTGCACCACGACATACTTTTTCTCCTGTATCTGATAAAAAACCGAGCTTTAATAGCTTAGATCTAAAATTGGAATAATCAGAAAAGTTTTCTCCTAAAACAGTACAATAAAGCTGATAAACTTCATTTAAAGTAAACTCATCTGGCAAAACTTCAAAAGCGATCGGGCTATACTCTAATTTATTTTTTAAACGATGATAACCATAGTTCAAAATTTGATTATGATCGAAAGCTAAATTAGGTACTTTTTTAACTGGATGCCAAGCAATGTTGTTTGTTGGTCTAGCAATTAAAGCTGATTCTTCGTAGCGAACTAGAGCGAAATAACTAACAGATAAATAGCGTACACCGAAACTTTCTGGTGCTTCTCTAGGATCTCTTCCTGGTTCTCCAAAAGTATACAGTTGTTCCAGATACAAATTATTAACTGCTATTTTTTCCGCTAAAATTCGATGAGCAGCTTCTTTAAGAGGTTCTCCTTGACGTACTAGAGTTCCTGGCAAACTCCATTGAGCGATAAAAGGTTCATCTTTTCTTTTTAATAATAAAACTAATAGGCGATTATGCTTTGTATCAACAGAAAAAATAACATTGTCAACTCCCACTTTAAAGTCTGCTAATTTTTTTTTAACTAAATAAGATTGATCCCTGGACTCAATGTTAATTTCTGAATTTGTTTTCATAACTTAGGATAAAATTTAAATTAGTAGCTATTAAGTAGTTGCTCTAAATGGTTTTGTTAACAATTAATAACTATAGCAATTATCAGGAAATTAAGGTACGGTATTGCTAGGATTTAGTGAGAGACTATGAATATAAATTTTGTTGAGCAATATAGTCTTTTACTGCTGGGGTTAATACCTGTTTATCTCCCTGAAGACGATAAGCTGTCGAAGAAACTTGACCAACATTAAGAGTAGCGATCGCATATTCTCCTCCTAGTTGACTTAAAGAATCTAAATCTATTGTGCTAAGAGAGTATCCTGCACGCGGAATAATTAACACTGTTACTTCTTGCAATAGTTCTTCAATACGATACCATTTCTGCATCTGTTTAATTAAATCTGAACCAATTACTAAAGTAAACTCTGTCTGATCTCCCCAGATTTTTTTGGCTTTATTCACAGTAATCAAACTACGGCGATCGCTTAATTGTTCATCTAGGCTAATATTGTTTGAGGTTGAATCGATCTCCTCTATAGCTAACCTAAGCATTTCCATACGATGCTTTAGGGGTGTCTGGTGTTGTTTAAAGGGATTGTCTGATGCCCAAACGAGTACGCGATCGTAATGTTTTGATAACCAGCGTAAAATAGTTTGATGTCCAGCAGTAGGAGGATCGGCACTCGTGCCAAAAAGGGCTATTTTGGTCATTGATGAATTACGAAGTTACTAAAAAATTGTCAAGGATTAACAAATTTCTTACCTAACTAATTGTAATAGTTAGGGCTATTATTAAAATCATTTTAAAAAAATCCAAGAAAGTTAGTCAAAATAAATAAAGACATCAAACAAAATTAAATAATTGTTTCAGAATTTGTTTTGATTCTCATTTATAGAGAGATAATCTAAAAACATAGATACATCTATAGCAATCTGAAATTATTCGTAAAGACTAATCAACAACCAATAACTAATGATTAATAACAAGACACAGGAGTTTTAACAACTCAAATAGGATTGCTATGTTGATTATTTATAACTGAATACTAAATAAAATTGTAGGAGATTGACTGATGATAATCGGCAAAACTTTGAAAAATCTAGTTCAGTATATTACTGAGGGCTTTGCTCGTATTTTTAGTCCTACTGATGATGAATATCCAGCTACTGGGATACAACCTTTTGAGGGAGAAGAATATAAGCCCAATTCTCTTCTAGATTAACTATTATTGAGGATATATTTGCATACAAAATGCGCGATCGATTTTAGTCTTTATTAATGTCGATAGCGCATTTTACTCTATTTGGTAATTAGCCAGCATTAATACAGAAGCTGACCATAAAAATTGACCTGGGAAATTATAGTTCCAGTCCAGCAACGTCTACCATGCACAACCGCTCTGTTAGGGAGTTTAATCCCTTGTGGACGATAACAAGTAGAGGAAGCGATAGAAACTCTACTCCGTTCTAGTCTGAATAGATATACTGTCTACACATCTGACACCGCTCTCCTTCGATGCGTAGAAAAAGGAACACAGCGATAGAACTTCCTTTCAGTACTTTATAATCATATGTTCAAGATAACACTTTTGATCCCCAAAAAAGATTAAATAACAATAAAAAAATTGATAAAAATGTTACCAAAAATATGTTAATTATTATTAATTAAGATCGATTTAATTAAGGGCTAAAAATTTCCTCTTAAATTATTGCATCGTAAAAGCGATCGACTTCGTTGCCAGACTTTGCTCGATCCCAATAGTGGTAACTACCTACGTTAATTGTGAAGTGTTGTCTTAGAGATACCATAAAGCTAATAGCTATTAGCTATTAGCTTTCCCAAGATTATCTTCTTAAACTTGAGTTTTTCAGTAAGCCCTATTTATTTTCCCAATCTGGGCAATTATCGTCAGTCCAACCATAGGGGTGCATTCCACAAACAAGTAGATTCCCATTGTATACTCGACCATGATAATGCTTGCAACCAATACAAGCTGGGTTTTTATCTAGATTAGGTTTTTCTTTGTAAATACCACTAAAATCTAGTTCTTCTGAGAAATAATCTAAATTGTCTAGATAATCAAGATCGTCAAAGATTATTACTTCTGTTTCAATGCTTACATCAATTACTGTCTCAAAAAAATCTTCTATAAATCTATCTATATCAGAAAAAAATGAATCTTGTAATTGTTCAGCAAAATCCTCAATTGTTTCTTCTATCTCATCAGTAAATAACTCTACTACTGCACCAATATCGTCAATTACATTTTCGACATCTGATGCAGTTTTTTCTAGTATTTTCCACCAGTTTTGTTGCCAGTCATCCATAATTTTAGTTGATCTTTTAAAATCTTCTGTTTGCTCTCGAAGAAGCCAATTAAATTAATTATTATTCTCGTTTTAAACGACGTAATTCTTCTTGTAAAGATTGTACTTGCTCTTTCAAATTGTCGATATTATTGGGCTTTGCTTGAGTCTCTTGCCCAGATGCATCTTCGTCTTCAGAGACTATTTCTATCCGACGAGGTTGGTTTGACTGAGAATTTTTAGCTGCTTGAACATTTTCTTGTTGAGCTTGGTGAACTAATTCATCTACAAACTTACGAGCTTCTTCAGTGCTAATCTCTCCTCTCTCAATCATTTCATCTGCCAGCTTTTGGGCTTGAGTTCTCAGTTCATTGATAGTAGTACCTGCTTTTTCTTGTGCATAAGAAGCGAAACCTACTCCCATATAAAAAGCTTTTTTGACAATATCATCGAAACCAGCCATGATAAACTTCCTTTTATAACTTAAAACGAGCCTCTTACTTATAGGATAAAAGGCAAACAACCAAACTGACTAGCAACTTAAGTTAATCTACTCTCTCTTATGAACAAGTAACCTTTTCTCTTCATTTTGCCACTATTAAGTAGAGTCTTTCAGTGGGGTAGATGTGGCAGAGCAAAGTGATAAAGAATTAATTTTTTTAGCACTACAGGGAAATACAACTGCCTTCGGTCAGCTTGTGTTACCTTATCAACCAATGGCTCAACAAATTGCCAGCAGAATGATTGGTAATGAAGATTTGGCACAAGAGCTTGTCCAGGATGCTATGTTAGAACCTTCTCAATAAGTCCAGGAGAATTGGCGGAAAAAATGAGGACAGGGAGACCAGGCAGCCAGTTAGAGCGAGAGAGTAAGGAAAGACTTCCC
>JASJDI010000354.1 GCA_030065155.1 Xenococcaceae cyanobacterium MO_188.B29 | reverse complement strand
CCCTTCAACATTTGAGCGGTTTCGATGAACAAAGCTTTAAGTTCCGCAGTCAGCTCCATCTCTATATTCTCCCGAAGTCTTAGCCCTGCCTGAACTCTACCCTGTTATGGGATGTTTTTTTCTGTCTAATTCCCTAAAAGATTTTGAAAACTATACTTAATTATGTATGTAATTTTTATAATTGTTCAAAAAATCTGTAAAGCTTTACCTAATCATCCATCTGCCAGGGTTCGATAATATTATTCTCATCTAAAATTCTCTTGGGTCGCATGATCAAGACCAACTGACCGATAATATCTAAATCTGGAGCTTCTTCAAACCACTGCAATTCTAGTTTGTCTTCTGTTTCTACCAAAAAATAACCATTGACATCCCATTTCTGACTAGCTCGATCGATAATTACTAATACCTGCTCTACTTTGCCTGAAATAGATATCGGTAAGCGATCGCTCGGAGCAAAATAACCGACGGGATCGGTTGCTTTGAGAATTGCTTGCCAACCAGGAACTGGTACAAAAGCACCACCACTAGTAACTTGGATGTTGCCGAAAGGTTCTTCTGCCGTAATCTGAGCAACCGTTTCTATCTCTTGACGAGTAAGAGGAAAAGAACCAGCCAAAGGAATAATGCATGGTAACTCATTTTCAGATTCTAGACGATAAATTGGCAGTAAAGGGGCAGTACGGCTAGGAACAACGGTAAAATCACTCAACAGTTTTTCTATACTCTCTCTAGCTGTCTGAGAATGAGCAAATTTTAATCCTTGAGCAATCAAGCGAGATCGAGCTTGTAAATCTTTTTTCTGGCGAGCATTCTTCCAACAGAGATAAGCTACCGCATCCCCAGGATGGTTAGTAAAACCTGCGGGTAATTGAGATAGTCGAGAAAAATCTTTAACTGCCCTAGCAACTTGATGCGCTCCGTCTATATCGATTTTTTTATCATAAGCTAGTTGTGCTGCTGCTGCTCTTTGTTCCTGATTAAGAATACGAAATTCATGCAAAACATCGCTACGAGGACCTCGAAAATACTCTAATACTTCTTCGGCTAAATCTGCTTGAGCAATGCTGTTATAGACTTGAGCAGCTACAATCACTAAATTTTGCTGACTAGCTTGAAAGCCAGTTGTTTCAAAAATGTTCTGTGCAGTATAACCTGCTTTTTGTAGTTGCTGACAGTTTTTTCCCCAGTCTACCCAAGAACCTTCTTTATGGAGGAGCGATCGCATAAGTTCTTGGGCTTCTTCTTCTGATAATTTAGCAGGACTTTCTTGAGGCATGTTTATAAAGTAGGGAGTAGTAAGTAGAAAGTAGGAAGTAGCAAGTAGCGAGTAAAAAGAACCAATGACTAGTGACTAATAAATAATAACCAATGACCAATAACTAATCACTACTTACAAAGTTTTTACCACGGCAGACTTGTTAATAAACCATTTATCTCCTTGGCGCAGCAGATGATACCGCACTAGCAAATTTTCATCATAAGATTTGGCTGGAATTAATTTTCCGCCTTGATGATGGTCTGCTTTTTCTCTAACTTCGGCTTCTACTACTGCTTGGTTAGGTTTTTGTTCATCAAAATTGACTGAGCGAACTTTAACCTCGTGTTGGTATTCTCTATATTCTTTAGTTTGCTTATAGTGAAGAGCGCGTTCACGCCAGGTTGATAATAAAGATGAGACTAAAATACTGTTTAAGGCCTCAACTTTATGTTCCGAGCCCATAGCTGCTGATTTGCTCTCTAACCAATTTTCGATCGCCTGCTTAGCAACAGTCTCATTCATCCCTTTTGGTTTAGCTGGCTGAGGTGCTTTCTTCTCAGCAGAGGGTGAGGGGGCTGGGGGTTCAGTTACTTTAACTACTACATCTTCTGATGGTTTAGTTGTTTGGGTCGCAGGTTTAAGCATTTTGTTGGTGAATATAAATCCTAAAACCCCAATACCCCAAATCATGGAGATAAACAATAAGGCGTATCTAGCAGGGGAATTGAGCAAACCCTTACTTTTGTTTTTCCGAATAGGCGATCGATGATAGGGAGGAGCAATATTTCTGGGGGAGGGATTTCCTGGCGGTGATGAATGCCTTAGATTAAGATTATTTCCTTGTCTACCAACTGGCGGAGTAGGAGGTCTAGAGGATACAGAAGAACTAGGAGCATTTATTTTGGGTAAAGTAGCCGTTGCACCATTGCTATTTGCTACTCCCACCCCAGCTAATTCTTTTGCTTCAACTAAAGGATATTGACTAACTTTAGGCGTTGTTTGTACTTTTTTAACGGCAGGTTTTTTACTCCAACCAAAAAAGCGACTAAGTCCAGACTCTTCTTTTTGCCGAACTTGTTTTTCTGGTTGAGATTTAGCCATAGACTTAGGCGATTTGGGATTTGGATATAGCTTTTCCAAATAAGCTTGTACTTTTCGATCGGCAAAATATTCTTTTAAAGTAAGTTTACAATTAGCTAAATCGCGAAATTGAGATAATACTTCCTGGTGTAACCATTTTTCCCCATAAAAACATAACCCAGGCAATAAATCTGGAGACTCTTGAGAATGCTGCTGAATCAGATTTAAGATTTTCTCTTCTCTAGTTTTTTGCAGAGCCATATTTGCTTCCTGGGTTTGACCAAGAAGCAAAGCACATATTGCTTGTTCCCAAGCTACATCTTCTCGTTTACTTAAAGTTTGGAGCAGTTGTTGCCCTTTCACAATCCAACGAGGCTCTTTATTGGCAAATCCTTTAGCAAGTAAGGTATAAACTGTTAAGTAAGTAGCAACAGCAGAAGGACGTTTCGCTTCTGCTTCAAATAGTTCTTGTTGTTCAGTAGCAGTTAAATGTTGTCTTAATTGCTGAATAAAACAAAGGAATTGTTCAAAATTCAAGCCAGAATGATCTATACCTTGTCCTTCTATGCCCTGACGCTGGTTGAGCATTTCTTTAAGCAATTGAAACGCCTTGGCTTTCTGCTCTGGTTGATGCTCACCATTATTCATCAACTCTAAGATGCGATAAGGTCTCAGTTTATGCAAGTCTGTTTCAATTTCTGACTGCACACTAGGATATAAATTATCTTCCACTAGCAAGTTATATCCCATCTCTCCTGAGAGGGCAGCATTTTCATATTCTCCTTTTTGCCATTGTTCTCGACCTAGTTCAAGATAGGCTAATGCCAAAGTCAAGGTAGTATCTTCTTTGACAGTCAAGGCAACTCGACTATCATGTTTACCTTTGAGAGAGGTAAAATCAGCACTATTTAAATAAGCGATTCCTGACCTTAAGACTAATTCATATTCTCCTAGTTCTTGCAGGATTAACAAAGCCCCAACAACCTCAGTTGGTGACACTTCAATTGCTGGATTACTAACCGATGGCTTAGTTGTTTGATCTACTTGTTGAGCTTTATTTTCTGATAAGTTTTCTATAACTTTGGTTTGGAGAAATTTATTGTCATATTCTGTCCGTTTTAAAGGAGAAGACAAGACTTTATAAGCTTGAGTGAGAATCTCTTTACGAACAGCGATCGCCATTTCACTATATTCACGACGAGGCTTTTGCCGTTCACGATCGTGATAAGCTTGAGCGATTTGTTCATCTGTAGCTTGAATGGGTACACCTAAAATTCTGTAGTAGTCAAGCGGAATAAGCACGATTAGCTTCCTCAGAGCAAAGTATCAGTTATCAAGTACAGGTTTGGCAATACCAGAACCCTAATGTTTATTGCTTAATATAAGTTGGTTTGTTTTAATGTTCAGCAATTCTAGCCTACAGATTGTGTTTTGTAGAAAATATTTATGATTAGTTATGAAAATTGATACCGTACTTTACAGAAAAGATGAGAAAATGTAAAAGTTTTCTATATTCTGCATTTTTGGCGAGAAATAGTTTTAGGTAGAAAAACTTTATGATTAATTAGGAAACTCGATCTATGAATTTACAGCATAAGACCTTTTTCTCTTTATATAGATATCGCAAGAGTCCGAGGATTAAAGCCTTGCAGCTTCAAAAACATCTAATTGTTTGCCTTTCTCTAGATATTTAGTTTGTGGTACGTAATCCTTAGTTTAAAGTTCTTGAAGTTATGAAGTCTAATCAACCTAAAATTATTGTTCTCGATGATGATCCGACAGGTTCTCAAACTGTACATAGCTGCTTGCTACTAATGCGTTGGGATGTAGCAACTCTAAGATTGGCATTGTCCGATGAAGTGCCAATTTTCTTTATTTTGACTAATACTAGAGCAGTAACCCCAGAAAAAGCGAAAACAATAACCAAAGAAGTATGTCAAAATCTCAAAGTAGCTATAGCAGCAGAAGAAATTGCTGATTTTTTAGTTGTTAGCCGTTCTGATTCTACTTTACGGGGTCATTATCCCATCGAAACTGATGTAATTGAGTCGGAACTAGGTAGTTTTGATGCCCATTTTCTCACTCCTGCTTTTTTTGAAGGGGGACGTGTAACGATCGATAGTGTCCATTATCTTTTGATTGATGGAGTCCGAACTCCTGTGCATGAAACCGAATTTGCTCAAGATTCTGTATTTGCCTATAGTCATAGCTATCTCCCCGATTACGTTGCTGAAAAAACTAAAGGGGGAATTCCCTCCACAGCAGTAGCAAGATTTACGCTAGCTGATATTCGCCAGGGTGTCCGCTCGCGCCTCCTCAATTTAGTAGATAATAGATGTGTGGTAGTAGATGGAGAAACTCAAGCAGACTTCGATCGCTTCGCCGAAGATGTTTTAAGTACCGCAGCTATAGGCAAACGTTTTCTCTTTCGTTCTGCTGCCAGTCTGATTACTTCCCTGGCTCAAATAGGTTCACAACCAACTCCCCCAGAGAAGATGGCAAGCTATAAACCGACTCAAGAGCCTGGAGTATTTATTGTTGGCTCTCACGTACGTAAAACTACTCAACAGCTAGAGAGATTGCTCCAAGAATCAGGGATCACAGGTATAGAAGTTAACGTAATTCAGTTAAGAGATTTTCCCACGCAACGTAACGATTTATTGCAAGAAATTCTCCAATCAGTTCGTCAAGCTTTTGTTAAAGGTCAAACCCCTGTTGTTTACACTAGTCGCCAAGAACTCAGTTTTACCAATATTCAGCAACGCCTCGATTTTGGTAGTGCTGTTTCTGCTCTGCTGATGGATATAGTTAAAGGATTGCCTCCACAAATAGGTTTTCTAGTTAGCAAAGGGGGTATTACTTCTAACGATGTCTTGAGCGAAGGTTTAAACTTAACCACCGCCAGACTCCTAGGACAGATTATCCCTGGATGCTCGATTGTGCGTACTCCCACCGATCATCCCAATTTCCCTAACTTACCCGTAGTGTTGTTTCCAGGTAATGTGGGTCAAACAGGTAGTTTAGTTGAAGTTTGGCAATGCTTAAGAAATTCCTAATTATTAATTAGGCTTAACTAGGTTAGGATGTGCTTGAGTAAAAAGACCTGCTGTAGTTAAGTAGATAGTTGCATGAGTTCCGACACAACTTTTTCGGCGGATGACAAATCCCTTTCTTTAGATGATGATAATACTACATCACCACTGATCGTCAATAGCTACTCTCAAGTTTATTTAAAAAGTGAGAGTGAACGGATCTTATTGGTTCTACCATCCGAAGAAGAAATGGTGTTAAACATGCCCTGGTCAGAAATATGGCAGGAACTCAAACATCGTCTACAAGCTAGAGAGCAATCTTGGCAAGCAGGAACATTCGTATCTTTGCTGGCTAAAGATCAACTACTCGATGTTAGACAATTGCAAACTATTGCGGAAACTTTAAGCGAGGTTAACTTATGTTTAGAAAAAGTATGTACTAGCAGAAGACAAACAGC
>JASJDI010000049.1 GCA_030065155.1 Xenococcaceae cyanobacterium MO_188.B29 | reverse complement strand
TTTTCACCTAGTATGTTAATTTCTTTAAATTCTTCATCAGATATCCATTTAGCATATTCATCTATTCTTATTGCTTCTGCTTTTCCTGATTTATCTTTAATTAAAATATTGCGATTTTTAGCGATTCCTCCTATATAGTTTAATTTCCTTTCTTCTAACTCCTTCAAAAAAGATGTGTTATTACCATAGGATGAATCTACTAACACTAAATCCCCGACTTATTCTGGTTTGACTGCATTTGTTCATTACCTCTAAGCGACGGTCATTTATCTTATCGGCCGACCAAGTTGATTCAGTTAAGAAATGATGTAATTTGTGGTATGTAACTTCTACTGCATCTCTCGCCATCTGAGACACATTTTTTCTCTCACTTTCTCCCAATAATCCGCCTACATAGTGTCTAAACTCTCTTTTTTGAGCTTTTGTTTTTAATAAATTATCAAACTTTTTACACCATCTATCGAAACAAGGAGGCATGGCTGCGGGAGTTGTTTCTCTCATTATAGCGCTCGCCTAAAATAAGAACGTGAAACCTAACTATCAAAAGCAGTATATCTTATTTTGCTTGTACCAATTGTTTAAGTACCGTTAAACAGAGTAGGGCAAAAAAAAATGATTCCTAAACTTTTAAGCCTTGGCTTTAACTTGCTTGAATTTTTTGACAGAATCAATTAAGTTACCTCGAAAAAACTGTCGATCTATTTTTTTAACTATTCCTTTAATATCTTTTTCCTCAAAGCGATTAACAATTTTGTTAATGCCTCTAATCAAATCATGTTCACCCCTTTCTCTTAATAAATCAATTGTTTCTAAGTAGCAGTATTTTATGCCCTCATCTCCTACGTATGCACCATTAACGAGAATTTCTTCTGAAAGATCTTGACGGAGAAACACTCTAGTTTTTTCCAACATACCGATCGCTTTTAAAGCAGTCATAGTTCGCAAACATTTTTCACAACGACCACAATTTAAAGCTTCGTATTGATTTCTAGTACATACTTTCAAATTTTGCAGACCAGTATTCCATTCAGCTATTATTTTAGTTTTGTCTAATCTCGATAACAAAACACTGTCATGCCGAATTTGCAAATTTTGACTGCTATAGTTCAAGTCAAGAAGGGGATGAGTACCATAGGGAACGACAAAAGGAGCATATTCACTTGAAGCAATAGTGACATCACTCAATCGTTTTGACAAAGCATGGGCGACGGCAGAAAGTACGGCTGATTGAAATTCATTTTGCCAAAATTCCAAGCTGCGGTCCAAATCACGAATGTTTGTATAAATAGGAATTAGGTTAATCTTAGCATCGATCGCCAGTTGGGAAAGTAGGCTTAGATGTTTACCTGCCAACTGGCTATCCATCTCATGTCCTTCAAGACCTAAAATCAAAATTCCATCTTGAAAAGAGCGTGGATGTTCGAGAGGATAATTAAGACGATTTACTCGCAGAGTTGCTAAAGAGTCGATTCCCCCAGAGAAGAAGAAACCAGCCCTGGGAACCTCAGATACAGTAAAATCCGACTTAGTTTCAGCTTCGATCGAAACGAGATTACGATCCCCACCATACCATTGTTGCAACCATCCCATCGCCTCCATCAAACCAGACCGCAATTCTGGACAGATTTCTGCATCTAAGTAAATTCGTTTTTCTCCGTAGCGCATGGCAGGAATAATACTAGCAACTAAAAATGCATGAGGGTCACAAGTAAGATCATCAGCAAATTCTGCCGTAGTTTCAAAGTAAATTTTTTGAGGCGATCGATCGCAGTTTTCCCAAATTACTATAGCAGCAACTCTGAAAAAATTATTTTTATGTTCGGTTCTAAAATTATTAATTTTCATACTTTTTGTATTTTGTTTAAAAAATATTGTTTTTAAAATTAGCTATTTTTTGCCAGAGAGGGTTTTTCCATTTAAACATCCAATTTTCTCTAGGCTTTGCCCCCCAAGCAGACTTGAATTGTTTTAAAGAAGTTATTCCTGCCGAACCACCAAAATCAAAATATACTGCACCACTTTCACAAGCCCAACGAATTGCGTCGTCAAATACGGCTCTCATGGGATAAAGATGAGAATAATTGCGATCGCTTGTTCCTTGCCAATAGTTGACACAACATCCGTCTTGATAGAACAAACCTCCTGCAATAATTTTGCCTTCACTTTTAGCAACCAGCATTCTCATATGAGGGCTAAGTTTAATCATGTTAAGAAATAGCTCTACAGGATAAATAAATCTATATCCGCCTTTATTTTCAGCAAGTTGAGTATGAATTTGATAGTAATCATAAACTTCTGCTGAATTAATTACTTCTGTTACTACGACTCCACGACGCTTTGCTTTTCTAACCTGATTTCTGATTGAGGAACTATAGCCAGCAAAAATATTTTGATAATTGTCGTTTAAATCCAGCACATGAGTATGAGTAGGTGAGAATTTTAAGCCTAAAGATATTAAGCCCTTAGCTAATGGTTCTTGATCGAAACGAACGTTCCAGGTAAATTCTCTTGTTCTAATTCCTGTTAAGCACTTCAATATTTCTTGTAGTGTAGACTGTTCTAATTCGTTTTCCCAGTTAGGACTAGCATATTGACCAAAAGGAGCAAGGTCAATAATTCGTCTGCCAAATTTGTCCCATGATTGAACTGCATACATTATTCTAGGCGCACCAGAACCTATTACGGGTATGGCTAGAGGACTGTAATTGCTAGCAAATTGATATTTTGTTGACACCAGGGGTTGATAATCTTTACTAAAAGACTTCGACCATGTTTCAGCAAAGTCAAGACTCGTGCAAAAAGTGTCATTTCGGTTTGTAGGTAAGTTTTTATTCGCAACTATCATCTTATTAAGTTCAATTTTTATAAATATTGGTCGATTTTTACGGATTTGTTTCTAGAGAAGTATCGATCGCAGCACCAATTACGGCATTAAGATAGTCAGCAGCATTGGGTGCATTTTTTTGATGTGGCAGTCCCACAATAACTAAATTGTGTTCGGGAGATACGATTAGTTCTTTTCCTCTGTAGCCAACGCCATCAATTGCTTTTGTCTGAATACTAGGATATGCCTTGTGAACAATCCACCAACCAAAAGAATAATTACCCTGAAGTTCTTTGGTTATATGATGCTGATTAGACTGATCGTTAGGACCTCGATCGTAATTAGCGATTGCCTCCTCAGGAATTTGATTGCTATACAACTCCTGAATAAAGGAAGCAGGTAAGATCTGAGTTCCATTCCAATTTCCTTGGTTGAGAACTAAATGTCCAATTCTTGCCAAATCACGAGTACTGATGGCAAAACCTCCACCCCAGCCACCCCATTGACCTTCAAAAGTGACGGGATCTTGTCTCCCAATATGCTTCCAGATTGCTTTTTGGAGAACCTTACGAGGAGATTTTGTCTGAAAAAAGTTGGTAGCTAGATAGTTGCCATAAAACTCGATCGCGTTATTGTTATAAGCGTAATGTTTACCAGGTTCATGGGGAGTTAAGCCATAATCGCTAGTCATGGTCATAAAATGCCGAAACGTAGCTTGTGGTTGGCTGGGTACATCCGAACCAGGTAGTAAGTCATCGTAGTTAACTTTTTCTTGTTGTAGTAAGGTGGCAAAAACTAAAGCAGTTAACGATTTACCAATAGAATAGATATGAATTGGCTCGGTAATATCGCCTTTGGCATAAACTAGATTACCGTCTTTAACTACTACTAAAGGACCTTTGAAACTTTGAAAATTTGCCTCTAATTTCTGAGCATTTAAACCAACTTCTTCTGGAGTTTTTTGTTGCCATTGTTCTCCAGGAAATCCTTCTCCTGCTTGTACAATAGTGCCACGATCGCAGCTAGTTATTACAGTGAGTAGAAAAGCCGAGGCAATCGCTTTTAGTTTGTGAGTAAGTTTTGTTTTCATCATAATAATTTGGAGTAGGGGACGGAGCGTATAAACTTCGGAGGAAACCTCCGAAGACAGCCCCTCCAGTGCGCGAACTGCCCTTACCTACCGCGATTTGTTGCAAACATTGTTTAATTTGAGATTAATTATTAGACCTGTTATGAAAATAGATTTTCGTCCTCGGTTGTGATAGCAATCGCTATCATGGTCGTCTCTTGTCAAAGTAAATTTTTCATCAATTTCTCCCTTGTCTCCCTTGTCTCCCTTGTCTCCCTTGTCTCCCTTGTCTTCCTAAACTGATTAATTACTTATGTAAAAAGCTTATTAACCATCCCTCTTAACCAAGACTGCCCAATCTTGATTTTTATCTTGGGGTGGGTTGCCAATAGATTTAAAACCAGCACCAGCAATAGATTTAACTGAACCTTGTTGTAATTCTCCGCCTTGCCTGGGGTTATACCATTGCACTGTATAGTTGCCCGCAGGTACTTCTAGCTTAGTAGAGTGACCTTTTTTGAGGTAAATAGCATATACTTCACCGACTTTAGCTAATACATAGGCATTGTTATCGGTAACAAGGGTATCATTCGGGGACATTTCCCAGAAAGGTAAATAGTTGTGGAAAAACTCTAAAGCATAGTAAGTTATATCCCAGAGTCGATCGCGATCGCGCCAATCTTCACTATTTAAGTCATGATGCTTAGAATAGTAACCAAAGTACCACTCTATACCGCCACCACCAGCCATTAAATTACCCCATAATGCTTCTTTTCTTTCTTTGTCATGGTTAGGGCTATCTTTGTCTGATTTTACACCTCGTCCCGCAGGGCCAAACTCATCTAAATTAACGATCCAAGGGCGATCTGCATTACTAGATCGATCGCGCCATTTAAGAGTTTCTGGGTGAGTTTCCTGCATTTTTGCTAATTGCAGAGATGTCCCTTCAAAATTGGGAAAACCTAGCAGGGGATTATAGACTTTATCTCTTTCATCAATATTGGTATGTACAAAAATGGGATGGTGATAAGGATCGTGTTGCCGAAAATAGGTGGCAAAATCTTGACGTTGTGCATCGGTATTGGTATTTTCTTCGCCTAAATTCCAAATAAGAGCAGGATGATGGGCAAAACGGGCAATTAATTCTCTATAGTATAATTTACGTTGTTTTCCTAACTCTCCTTTGTCTAGTAACTTATCGTTTTCTATTTCTTGGGTAACTACGTGCAGCATTAAGCCTAAACGATCCATATGAGAGAAAACTATTTCCCACTGAGCTAATTTGCTACAGTCAAAGCGATCGCGTTTATTTTTGGCAATCCAAGGAAAGACATCATCGCCATCTCCTCGCACATTCATAGTTAAGAAGTAAACTACATTCATCTTCTTACTGCTTAAATAATTTAGTGCGCCGATAATATTTTTGCCTTTATCCCCTTGCCAGGTTGGATCTCCTGAATGCCAATCTTGACTATGTGGCTGATATTTATGGCTAGCAGGAGTATTATCGAATTCATAATATGCTAAAAAGTTTTCGGGGCTGTTTGTTCCGCCTTTGAGAAAATATTCTCCCGTTTCGGCAAACTGAAGATAATGCTTATCAACATATTTTAGTAAGCCTTGGCTGCGAAAATCTGGTGCAGTTTTATGGCTAGGAGTAATAGTAAATGAACCTGTAACCCCGTCAAAGGCAACGGACTCTCTTGCCTCTGTTTCATCAGCAACAGCAATCCATTTTCCCTGACGAAAAGAAGCTTTGTAGTTCCATTCCCCTACTTCATCAGGCAGAAAATTAACTCGCCATTTATTACCGCGATCGCTACTAGTTTCCGCAGCATCACCATCAGCAGCATAGTAACCTGGCACTGTATAGCTTTTATCTGCATGAGTAAAGGTGACATCAAGGCGATAATCTGTAAAAGGATTAGGATTAGCCTTTTCCGCAGTATTAAAACCAGGAAAAGTTAATGTTACCTTATGCCATTTTTGTAAATCTCCAGAGATAGCAACCTGACTAAAATCAATTCGATCATTATTGCTATCGAGATTACAAGCAGATATTAAGATTAAAATTGTAAATGTTATTAAACCGAGAAAACGAGTAATCATGATTTATCGGTAGGGGCAAACGGCCGTTTGCCCCTACTAGGAATATGTTTATTTAATAGAGATTTTCCATCCATATAATCAGGAATGTTTGCACCCATTAGCTCTAAAATTGTGGGAGCAATATCGATCGCTTGAGCTTGAGGTAAATCTGAATTAGGCTGAATATTAGGACTTTTAACGAGTAAAAAGCTATCAGGACGATGTCCACCACTGCGGTAGTAGGTAATTGGACCAATGCGACCAAAATCGGGACTATCCACCACATCGCTAGGCTGTTCTTGCCACAACACTACTAAATCTGCATCGGGTAAAGTCGAGTCTGTACTCAAAACATTACCCTGATTTCTAGTTCTGACGACATCTTTAACAATGGGTTTTCCTGTCCTGCCATCGGTAAGACGATGGAGATACTGAATTAGTTCATCGCAAACTGCTTCATACTCAGATAAAGCGACAATCCCCTTTTGTTCTCTTCCTTGCAGATTGATGCGGATATGTCCTGCTGCAAAAGCTGGTAATGCAAAGGCTTTCATGGTTGACCAAAGATGTTGATACCACATCGCTGGCATCCAGTTTAAAGGTGCGTTTTGCTCTCTGAGTTCGTAGGGAGAAGTTAAAGCTGGTTCTTCGCCTTGACCTAAAAGTTTGTCATATTTACTAGGTACCCAAGGCATTAATAATCTTTTGATGGGATTGGGATGATAGCGTCGTTGCCAAACTTCCCCAGACCAACTTTTTCTTTTCGGATTAGTATAAGGCGATCGAATTTTTGCCCCTAATTTACCGCGAGCTAAGCCAAATTTACCAGGAAAGTTATACCGATAAAGCAATTCTGGTAAAAAAGTCATGCTAAACATATCGGTAACGTTGTTATCCATGCCATGGACACCGAAGACAACTACAGAAGTATCTTCGGGAACTTCAGCTAAAATTTCACCAATTGCCCTGTCTACATCTTGAAAAGCTTGTAACATCGGGTCGCTGGCTTCTCTTTTGTAGGGATAGAGAGGATTATCTGCTTGACTTAGATGCCAAAAATCATGACCTGCACTGTGAGTTTCACCGAAGACAGTTATAAATAAGTCCCAATCTTTTTGCTTGAGGATATCACGACAGATTTTAGCTCTATTATAAGTACTAACTTTTAATCCTTTTCTAATGCGATCGCCATATGCTTTATCCCACCAGTAACCATAGTCTTGATGCAATACGGGATTTTTACCATATGTTGTAACAATACTTGGTAGTGCCTCTGGTGGTAGGGAATGACTAGGAGTATGAGGTGCATGACCACCCCAACCTAAAATCTGTAAACCATTAACACTTTCAGATAGTGCCGAAACAGGAACATCAAAAGCAGCTACCCGATAATCTTCTCCTAAAGCATAAAATGGCGGATATTCTTGAAAATCGTACGCACCGTTAACTGTATCGTGGTTTACTTGGTAATTACTAGCATTATAGGTAACAGGCCCCCAATATCCTGTTTTATTGGGTAGGCATCCCGTCCCAAACATCACCCATAGTCTTTCGGTAGCAGAAGTCTCTGTCGCTTTGCCATCATAATTAACAGTATTTTGCAAACGACCATAACTACCTTGCTGACGTAATCGAGCTAAGTTAGGAAGGTATCCCTGAGACATCCATTGTTCGATTATTTTCGGCTCTGCTGCATCTAAACCAATAGCAATAATCGGTTTTTTCATGATTTTTTTCCAGTTAATAATGATGTTTGCAAAAAGTAAAAGGGACTAAGCATACTACTTAACAAAAATTCCAGTTCACAAGCAGCAACTAAATCGGTTCTAACTTGCTGTTTATATTTCCATAAATGGATTAATACTCGACGTAAGTTAGCCAACACAATTTTGGCAAAGAGAATTGGTCTTTGCCAACTTTTAGTATTAATTAAGCGAAGCTGAAAAATGCACAAGCCACAGCCACGACTTAAAGAAATTAAGTAATTTCTCTCTAACCTTTGACGCGGTATTTCATGTTTAACTACCATGGCAGGGTTATACCAAATTTCCCAACCATTTTTATGTAAATATAATAAGGGTTCGTAGTCATCTCCTTGTACCATTGAGTTTTTAGTTCTACCACTTAAACTCGGACTAGAAGGAACACAATTTAACCAAGCTTCTCGGTTAACAACCCAAGCTGCTGATGGGGGTAAACTTAAGTTATCTGGTTCGTACAAATGAGGTTTAGAGCCTCTTTCTCTGAGGGCTAAAAATGATGCTATTCTCTGAAAATTATCAGGAGGTTCAACTTCAAAATCTCCGTGAATTTGACCACCATACGCGCCTACGCGATCGTATTCTTGACTAAACTTATAAGCTGTTGTTACCCAATCAAAAGCAGGTAAAATATCATCATCTAAAAAACCAACCCATTTACTTTTAGCTTCTCTAATTGCTTTTTGTCGAGCGAAAGCAGCACCTTGTTTGTCTTCAAAGCAATATTTTAAATTAAATGATTCTGAACAATTAGTTTGATAGTTTTTAACAACTTCTGAGGTATTATCATGACTGTTATTATCAATAACAATAATTTCCCAAGTAAAACTTTCCGTATCAAGCTGTTGTTTTAATCGCTCTAAAAGTTTAGGTAGACGATTTTCACCGTTATAGGTAGGAATAGCGATAGTAAAGTCAGGGGTTAATTCTCCATCAGACGAAACTTTCTCTAAATGTTGGTCAATATTATTCATTACTTTAGTTTATTTACTTAGAAGCTAAGGTTACTTAATCAGGGTATGACAGTAAATTAAAAGCTAATAGCTATCCTACAAACTAACTTTCAAAGGTTTAATCTGTCCAACTTCATAGCCTTGAATATAATCAACACCCATAGTTTTAATTTTGAGGAGAGTTACTTTATTTTCTACATATTCAGCAATAGTTTTCATTCCTCTTTTCTGTCCCCAATAATTAATTTGTTCAAATTGAACTTGATTAATACTTTTGACAATATTTTTGACTAAATTTCCGTCAATTTTGAGATAATCGGCTGATATTTGTTGAAGATATTCAGAATTATTATTTTGTCTACCCACTTTGTCTAAAGCGAAGGAACAACCTATAGCCTTAAGAGCAGTAACTAATTCCATAACTTGCTCTAAATTAGCGATCGCCAATTTTTCGGAAATACTAAAACAGATTTGCTCTGGGACAACAGAATTAATTGACAATTCTTGTTCTAAAAAACTAATAAACTTGTGGTCATAAATACTGGCACGAGAGAGATTAATTTCATACACAGATTGATGGCTATCATTGCTGTAACTAGAAATTTGCGCTAATAATTTCCGAATTACTAAGCGATCGATTGTTCCCATCAAATTGTGAACTTCTGCGGTAGGCAAAAAATCTTTCGGCAACAATATTTTGCCAGTTTTTTCTTCAAGACGTAGTAAAATTTCTCCGTGTTCTTGCTCTAATTCTTGATCGCTAACAGGACTAATTTGTTGATAGTAAAGGCGGAATAAGTCTTGCTCAAAAGCTTCAGAAATTTTGTTCAGATAATCCTGACTATTTTGAGTATACTTTAACTGATTTTTTTGATCGATCGCATCTACATATTCTTTTTTCCACAAGAAAAAGGGACTTTGAATAGTACTGGATAAAAACTCCATTTGGCAAGCAGCTACGGTATCTGTATTAAGATGATTACCATGCTTAACTAGATGTAATACTAATCTACGTAAATCATTAGCCATGTATGCAGGAAAAGCTAATGGTCTTTGCCAACTCTTAAGCGTCATCATTCGCAATCTATGTCTGCTTAAACCTACACAACGAACTAATAAACGCAAGTATTCTTTTTGTAAGCGAGCATTGGGAATTTTATGCCGAACAACCATAGCGGGGTTGTACCAAATTTCCCATCCTCCTTGCTGAATGTGTAGTAAAGCTTCTAAATCTTCACTCGCTAATCCTGCTTCTTTACCTGTATGATTCAAAACAAGACGCTGAGGTACTGTTTGTAACCATGCTTCTTTCCTAACTACTAAACCCGCAGCAGGAGGCAGCATTTTGTTACGGGGTTCGTATTTAGAGGCTTTATCTCCTCGTTCGATAATGGCTAAAAAGCAAGATATTTGCTGAAAATTACTAGGAAGCTCATCTGAGGACTTTTGTTCAAAGAAATCTGCATGAATTTGACTACCGTAAGCTCCTACTTCGGGATGTGCTTGACCAAATTTATAAGCTTCATAGACCCAATCTGGGGCAGGTAGGTTATCATCATCGAGAAAAGCAACTAGTTCTCCTTCTGATTTTTCTACTGCTTTTTGTCTGGCAAAAGCTGCACCCTGTTCTGGAGCAAAATAATATTTTAAGGGATAATCTGATAACCAATTAGCCTGATAATCTTTAACTACTTTAGCGGTATTATCTGTACTGTTATTATCAACAACAATTATTTCCCAGGTAAAAGATTCCTGTTCTTGTTGCGATCGAACACAGTATTCTATACATAGTTTAAGCTTGTCTAAAACATCTGGTAATCTATTTTCGCCATTATAAGTAGGAATTGCTACAGTTAAATCCATGTTTATTTCTCAGTTATTGGTTACGTGGTTGTACAAAATTGATTTCTTGGTTGAAGTAGGCAATGGGTGATAGGGAACAGGTGACAGGAAGTAGTAATCAGTAATCAGTAATCAGTAATCAGTAATTGTTTTTGATTCATAGTCAGCCAAAGCTGAGGTAAATTTTGCTGTAAAGTTAATAAGAATTTTTGGGTTATAACTTTTGAAAGTTTTATTTTTAAAATAAAAGCCCAACCTTGATAAGACAATATTGTTGTGCCTGCAACTTTGAGTGCATCTAAAGGCTGTTTATGTTTTAGTCCAACTAAAAACCAATGAAGTTTTAAATAATTCTGAATTAGTTCTAGTTCTGGAAGAGATGAACGATATTTTTCAGAAATTAAAGTATATATTTCTTGCTTAAGAATAAAATTAGTTTCTAATCTTTGTTGTAGAGTTAATTGTTTATGACAACTTCCAGACCAAATAGTTCTATATCCTAAATATTCATTCACAAAAACTGCATCACCATATTTAGCAATTTGAATCCAAGAATAAATATCATCACAGTTTCCATCAAAATCTGAGTTCCATCCTCCAGATTTAATAAAAGCTTCTTTTTTGAAAGATACTTGTACTGGTGTGCCAAAAGGAACTACTTCTAAAAGCATTCCATAATGAATATCTTCTTGAGAAATATAACAAGCTTTGCCAGAACCAACTCGATCGGTTCGACTAACTTCTGAGCCATTCATATCAACTTGAATAGCTTGACATGAACAAATAGCTGCTTGAGGACAAGCCTGGATTGCTGCTGTTAGTTTTTCAATACAATTAGGAGCAAGATAATCATCATCATCTAGTAGCTTAATCCAATCTCCTTGGGCAGCATTAATGCCAGCATTAACTGTTGCTGAATGACCAATATTAACACTATTACGATGATAAACAACTCGATCGCCTAAACTTTCAATATACTCTTCTGTTCCATCATTAGAACCATCATCTGCAACCACAACTTCGCAAGCTATAGTTTGATTTAAAGCAGATTCAACTGCACGTTTCAGTAAAGATAAACGATTATATGTAGTGATTATAATAGTAAATTTCATCTTAATAAAAAAATTTTTACTGCTCAAAATAAGAAATTATATCTATTACTATCTAGGCTTCTATTTTTATATTTGTCGATATATTTTTGTTGGATTTACGGAGATTTAATATTGACTTTTTTTGTTTGCAAAAAATACTGATTTTCTCTATTTATTAGCAGCTATTATTTCCAAGAAAACTTAACAAATAACTCATCCGAGCTTCATTAAAAATCAATGAAGCTATACAATAGCTATTAACTAAAGAAATTACTTAGAAAAACATCAATAAAATGAACTGGTTGAAGTTGTTAGTTAAGATCGAATAGCATTTCACTCTTACAGCGATCGTTAATCAAGGTTAAACTGCATCTCGTTTGTTTGTGGCGCGTATGTATTTTAAGTGAATAGGCAAGATTAATTAAACAAATTGTATTTCTGTTGTCTATTAAGTTATGGTATCTATTGGCTGATCTGCTCTTAGCTATCGGTATGATACCGTTTCTATTTATCTGTTACAGATGATTAACACGGTGAGACAGTGCGGTCTTGAGCGAGAGGGGTGGCGAGGTTTCCTCGCCATACCCAATCGAAGCTTGGGGGTTCCCCCCATGAGCAACTGCGAACCCGAAGGGAGACGCGAAGATCGGTGTGTAGCAGTAATTTGGGTAATGAGTATAACAATTAGCAATACTACAATTATTATGGATATTACTAACGATTTACACGTTATTGAAACTAGACCCTTATTAAGTCCTGCATATATTAAAAGTGAATTTCCGCTTACAGATAAAGCAGCAACTCTAGTTAGTCACACTCGCGATCGCATTCGCAATATCTTAGTGGGAAAAGATCAAAGACTATTAGTAGTGGTGGGACCTTGTTCTATTCATGATGTCCAAGCTGCGGAAGAATATGGCAAAAGACTAACTCGCCTACGAGATGAATTACAAAATGAACTAGAAATCTTGATGCGCGTTTATTTTGAAAAGCCTCGTACTTCTGTAGGTTGGAAAGGATTAATTAACGATCCTCATCTTGATAATACCTACGATATTAATACTGGGTTGAGAATGGCACGAAAACTACTGCTAGACTTAGCTCATATCAATTTACCAGCAGCTACAGAATTACTCGACCCCATCACAGCCCAGTATATTGCAGAATTAATTTGCTGGACAGCTATTGGTGCAAGAACAACAGAAAGTCAGATTCATCGTCAGATGGCATCTGGGTTATCTATGCCTGTAGGTTTTAAAAATGGTACAGATGGGGGTTTTAATGCAGCTACTAATGCTATGTTAGCTGCGACCTCTTCCCATCGTTTCCTAGGTATTAATATGGATGGATTAGCTAGTATTGTCAAAACTACTGGCAACCCCGACGTACATTTAGTTTTACGGGGTGGTAGCAAGAGTCCTAATTACGATGCTCAAAATACAGAAACTGCTGCTGCTGCCCTAGTTCAAAAAAATCTCAATTATCGTCTAATGATTGATTGTAGTCATGGCAACAGTAAAAAAGATCATAATCGCCAACCTATAGTACTAGAGGATATTGCTCAACAGGTAGAAGCTGGTGCATCTCATATTATGGGGGTAATGATAGAAAGTCATTTGGTCGCTGGAAATCAACCTCTAGCTCAAGATACTAGCACTCTAGTTTATGGTCAAAGTATTACAGATGCTTGTGTTGATTGGGAAACAACTAAACAAATGTTGCGTTCTTTGGCTCAATCAGTAGCTAAAGGTAGACCAGAAGTTAAAGAAAACCCCCATTTTTTGACGGCAAAGTAGAATTGTCTATCGGTGGGCAATGCCCACCCTACTGCTTTAAACTTTAAACTTTTCGGTAATCCGTTTCATTGCTTCTTCTACATTCTCCCGACTGTTAAAAGCAGAAATGCGGAAGTAACCTTCTCCAGCAGCACCAAAACCAGAACCAGGAGTACCGACTACATTAGTTAGTTGTAGTAATTTATCAAAGAAATCCCAACTAGATAAACCCTGAGGAGTCTTAACCCAGACATAGGGAGCATTTTTACCGCCATAAACAGATATTCCTGCTGCGGTTAGCTGCTCGCAAATAATTTGGGCATTTTCCAGATAAAAGCCCACTAATTCTTTAATTTGAGCCTTTCCTGCCTCAGAATAAACTGCTTCTGCACCCCGTTGCACAATGTAAGATACACCATTAAACTTGGTAGACTGACGGCGATTCCACAGTTGCCACAGTTTTACCTCTGTGCCGTCGCTAGCTTTAACAGTTAAATTTTGAGGTACAACAGTAAAAGCACAACGAGTACCAGTAAACCCTGCATTTTTAGAAAAAGAACGAAATTCGATCGCGCAATCTTTTGCTCCTTCTATCTCGTAAATGGAATGAGGAAGACTAGGATCGGTAATATAGGCTTCATAAGCTGCATCGAACAAAATAATTGAACCATGTTCTTTCGCATAGTTTACCCAAGCTTGGAGGTGTTCTTTAGTAGCAGTTGCGCCTGTAGGATTGTTAGGAAAACAAAGATAAATTATATCGACTTTTTGAGCAGGGATTTCCGCAGTAAAGTTATTATCTGCGGAGATAGGTAAATAAACTAAACCTTCATATTCGCCTTTGTCGTTTGCGTCTCCTGTATGTCCAGCCATCACGTTAGTATCAACATACACAGGATAAACTGGATCGGTAACAGCGATGGTATTATCTTTACCAAAGATATCTAAAATGTTTCCACAATCGCATTTAGAACCATCAGAGATAAATATTTCTCCAGCACTAATATCACAACCTCTAGCCTGAAAATCATCGCTAGCAATCTTTTCTCTTAACCAAAGATAGCCTTGTTCTGGACCATAGCCTTTGAACTTAGAGCGATCGCCCATATCTTCTACCGCTTTAATCATAGCGGTACGACAAGCTTCTGGTAAAGGTTCTGTAACATCACCAATACCTAACTTAATAATAGGAGCATTGGGATTAGCTTCGGCAAAAGCCTTAACTCTTCTAGCAATTTCGGGAAATAAATAGCCAGCTTTTAGCTTAAGATAATTTTCATTAATTGTTGCCATGATGAACCTGTATAAATGCCTTAATAAGCTTATAGCGTTTCTATTTAATTTGTGAACCAATCCTCTTTGGGACGTTTCATAGCACGTCCCTACAGTCCCTACAAAGATTAAGACAAGATTTCTTGTAATGCTGGCTTCAGTTGAGGATATTGATATTGAAAGCCTACTCCTTGAGTTTGTTTGGGTATGACTTGTTGACCTTCTAAGACTACTTTTGACCCATCACCTAAGAGTAACTCTAGAACAAAATCAGGTACGGGCAACCAGGAAGGACGATTCATTACTTCTCCCAAGGTCTGACAAAATTGTGACATCCTGACAGGGTTTGGGGCAGTAGCATTAAAAACACCTTCCATATCTGGTCGTTTGAGTGCTTCGATGATTAAGCCAACTAAATCATCACGATGAATCCAAGAAAACCATTGACGACCACTGCCAATAGGTCCCCCTGCAAACATCTGGAAAGGACCAATCATCTTACCTAATGCGCCACCATTAGCTAGGACAATACCAATACGGGGAATTACTAAACGGACTCCTGCTTCTTTAACTTTGGCTGCTTCTTCTTCCCACTTTTGGCAGACTTCAGCGAGAAAATCATTTCCTGAAGAACTAGTCTCATCAAAAGTTGCTGTTTCGCTAGTGCCATAGTAACCGATCGCTGAAGCACTAACTAAAACTTGCGGTTTGATTTCTGCTTGTTTAATTGCTTCAACAATTTTTTGGGTTACTATCTGACGACTAGATAAAATTTCTTGTTTATATTGAGGACTCCAACGTTCGGCAATAGGCGCACCTGCTAGATTAATTACAGCATCACATCCAGAAATTACTGTTTGCCAATCTCCAGATTCTTGAGGATTGTATTGAACTATTTCTACTGTAGGAAAAGCAGACTTAGGGAATAATTTTTGAGCTTTGTCTGCATTTCGGGTCAAAACCAATATCTGATGATTTTCAGCTTTTAATTTTTCTACTAGACGACTGCCAACAAGTCCTGTTGCTCCAGTAATTGCTACTTTCATTATTTAAATTAAGATTTTTTTTAGGCTAATTACTATTATTAAAGATTTTTACTCTTTCTCTTTAATCTATTGCGATCTACTGAAGGCAGCACTGCGCGACTACAAAGTAGCAGCGAATCGATCTCTTACACTTTATTTGCCCAGATTTACCACAAAATAAAAGTAATGTTATTAATGCTGGAAAAATTATTATGGGTACTTCGACAGATGCGAATACCAAATTTTGGCTGATTCCAGAGTTTGACAATTTAGAGTTATTGCGAGCAGAAGCGATTCACTGTAATTATGCATATCATTCTCATGCCAAATATTCAATTGGGGTTATTGAGTCTGGAGTAGGGGGTACTTACTATCATGGAACTACTTATTTAGCTCCTCCCCAAAGCATTATTTTTATGAATCCAGAAGAAGCTCACAGGTGTTATTCTGCCGAAGAACTACCACTTTCTTATCGAATGCTTTACCCTAGTGTTGAGCTTGTTCAGCAAATAGTTAGTGAGACTAAAATTATAGACACTCCCTATTTTAGAGATGCTGTTGTTCAAAACCAGACTCTAGCTCAGAATATTTTTTCTTTACATATAGCACTTGAGCAGGCGCGCGATCGATTAGAACAACAATCTTTGTTAGTAGAGGTTTTTTCAGTTATCTTTTCTTACTATGCCGAGCTCAAAATTCCCTCTATTCAATCCAATCAAGAACATCAGGCTGTCCGTTTAATTAAAGAATATCTTCATGATAATTTCAGTTCTAATATTTCTTTAGAACAACTAGAAAAAATTACTCACTTCAACCGTTCCTATATAATTCGTATCTTCCGTCAAGCCGTAGGAATGCCACCTTACAACTATTTAACCCAAATTAGAGTCAGAAAAGCCAAACAACTACTCCAAGAAGGTATATCGATCGCCGATACAGCAATTTTAGTAGGAATGTCAGACCAAAGCCATCTTAACCGTCATTTCAAACGAGTTTTCGGTATTACCCCTGGTTACTATCGCAGTAGGTTAATTGGTTACGACCAGAAAAATATTGGTTCGGAAGTAGTAAGTAGTGAGTAGTTAGTAGTTAGTAGTTAGTGTGCTGCGCCGCTGACAATTTAGAAAATAGTCTAACTTTAAGTTATTTTCTGCTCATTTTTTAGTCTAAACTACAGTCAATATCATTCAAGACGAATTAGTCTCAATTTTTGGATACTTCAGGTATAGTTGGCAAGTGAGACTAAAAACTATGACCGAAAAACAACTAAACTTACCTCATCAGCAAAAGTATTATCTTGCTCAAATCAATGTTGCTCTAATGAAAGCTCCCCTAGAAGACCCAATTATGGCTGAGTTTGCTGCTGCACTTGAGGATGTAAATGCAGTGGCAGAAAAAAGTCCGGGATTTGTTTGGCGATTAAAAACTTTATCAGGAAATGCTACTGACATTCGCGCTTATCCCGATCCGCATATACTAGTCAATGTCTCAGTTTGGCAAAGTGTAGAACAGCTAAAAGTCTACGTCTACAAAAGTTTACATGGTGACTTCTTTATTCGTCGTCGTAACTGGTTTAAAAAATATCAAGGTGAGCATTTTGCTATGTGGTGGATTCCTGCTGGACATTTGCCTACAGTAGAAGAAGGTAAAGCCAAACTAGAGCATCTTGAGTTGTATGGAGATTCCCCTGAAAGTTTTACCTTTGCCAAGCCTTATTCAGCACCTACTAATCTGTTAACGAAAAATTGATGGGTTGACAATACTTCTTGCATAAGCTCCTTTATCGATCGAGGAGATTGCTAATAGCTAATGGCTAATTTCTCCCCTGCTCCTCCGCTCCCCTGCTCCCTCCGCCTTTCCTTATTTCCAATTAATTACCCTACCTACTACCTACCAAGGCTGTGCATTTGATTAATTATTTCTGCACACTTGTTAGTAACAACTTGTAATTCTTCTTTTTTAGTAGATCGAGGTGGTTCAATTACATCGCCGATGCGAATAGTAATGGGTACGGGTTTAGGAATAAATGAGCCTTTACTTAAAATCTTTTCTGTACCCCAAAGACTAACAGGTATTAAAGGTACTTGTGTTTTGGCTGCAATTAAGGCTGCTCCCAATTTAGGGTTATTAACTTTGCCATTTTTAGAACGAGTACCATCTAAAAAAATTCCTGCTATCCAGCCATTTTCTAAAGCTTTCATAGCTGCACGAATAGCACTGCGATCGCTCGCACCCCGTTTTACTGGATATGCACCATACAATTTTATCCCTTGTTTGAATAGGGGAACTTTAAATAATTCTTCTTTTGCCATATAAGATACAGGGCGACGCAAACAATTAGAAAGAATCGGCGGATCGAAATCGCTAGCATGATTACATACTGCGATTAATGCTCCTGACTGGGGTACTTTTTCTGCGCCATAAATGCGTCCCCGAAAATAAGTGTGTAAGACGGGACTTACGAATGACCATTTAAACAGGTGGTATAGTACTAGACTCGCAAAGGGTTCTCTTTCTTTAGTTGGCACTTATCTTTTATCTTTATTTATTACTGACAATTTCAATTTTAAGATTAGATGCGATCGGACGAAGCCTGGCACTGCGCGAGACCTTCGGTAGTCGCTGTCGCGATCAGCTTCGCTGCCACCGAAGGTGATCGCTTTAAGCAAAGAATACAACTCTAAACTGGATTTGGGATGAGACATTCTAAGTAGATAAGCAAAATTATTTGTACACTAATGAAATATTGTTAGATTTATCTTTCCTCCCCTGCTTCCTCCGCTTCCTCCGCTCCCCAAAAGTACACAATTAATTTTGCCCAGGTACTTACTTCCCTGCTTCCTTAGCTCGACAATCTCTTAACCACAAACTAACAGCTTGACCAATAATACCCTTACTACTTTCTATGGGTGGAGTAGGTAAATCTTTTTGAGCAGAGGGACTAAAGCGAGAAAACATAGTTACCATGTGCCAACCTTCAGAAGTTGGTGCTAAAAATAACCAGTGGTAATTTTGAGTTTCAATCTGTCTAGTATTATCAATATATTGTCTTTCTGAAGTAGTAAAAAATATTTGCTCAGTGTTACTTTCTTTAACAGAATTATATTGAAATTGAGGTAAATTTAAAGGCTCAAATTCGGATTTACCAGCAAAAATAATGTAACTGTCGAATCCTTCACGGCGATGGGAATCTTGAGTTCTTTGAATTACTCGATTTCCATAGTCAGCCAAATCTTTCAGCATTAAAGAAGTAAGCGGTTCTATATCTTGAGGACAACTTTTATTTTGAGTTTGTCGATCGCTTTCTTTTTTATCTTCTGCCAGACTAACTAAAAATTGTCCTTGAATTCCCCAAAAAATCAGACAAGTTAAGATTAATTTGAAGATTATTGATGATTGTTTTTGTGGCAACATTCGCTGATTGATAACTAATAACCACTAACTTGATTAAGGATAACTGTTTCTCTCAAGTTTTAGGTTAAATTCCCAATTTTAGATTATTCAACTTTTAGAGGATGTCCGATCGAGTTTGGATTTCTTAGCTTAATCACTTCTTTTAAAATTAAGCGATCGAGTTATTCGAGTATACTTATCAGAAAAATGAAACTATTTATAGATTGATTGTTTATGATACAAAAATAATGTGTGACAAGCTAGCGTAAATTATCGATCGCATTCTCCAGAAATGACTTTAGGTGTTCCTGTCTAAACAGAAAAAACCAGTCTCAATCCTTTAATAATAAGATTTATTCTAGATGGCGATAACTGTCCGATCTTTTCTTTAAGCAAAAGATCGCTTTTGTTAACTGTTAAAATTTGAGACACATTAACTACGCTTGACTTGGGCAAATTAGCTTCTCCTTCATCTAAAGCTACATTACCAGGTGCTTTTGAAAGTCTGAGATTAGTAGTTAAAATACAAATGACTGTTGTCTTAATCCTTGAACGATTAAAAGTATCGTTTTGAACTACAACACATGGTCTTCGGAATCCTGGCTCAGATTTTTTCGGTTCAGGTAAATTAATCCAGTAAATATCTCCCTGTTTTACTTCAGCTACCATTGTTCCGATTCTGTTTCGACAATATTATTAGCAAAGTAATTTTTAGCAGCCTCAGTCAATTCAACGTCTGAATTCAACTCTTCTTCATACACTTGATTAAGTTTATCCAAAATTTCCTGTTGTTCTAAATCATGGAAATATTTTTGTAGAGCGATCGCAATGACTCCGCTGCGACTATTTCCAGTTTTTTTTGCTATTCGATCTGTTTGCTCTAACAATGCTGAGTCTAGGCTGATAGCAGTTTTTGCGGTAGTCATAGTTTAGTTATACTAAAAATAATACCTTTAGTATAAAAGATCTCTTCAAGACATTGGCAATATGTTTTTAAGCAGTTGTGCCAAATTAATGTCCTAGTTGAGATTGGGAAAAGGGAAATCAACATGTGACAAGCTAGCGTAAATTATCGATCGCTTTCTCAGAATTATTTGATAATGTTGTGTTTTGCTTCCCATAGCATCCACTAATTACTCGTACGAGCGGTTCGCGAACCGCCTCTACCTATCTATCTCTGCAAAAATTTTTGACCAGGCTTCAACGGGATTTTCTGCTTGAGTAATAGGACGACCAATAACTAGATAATCTGCACCTGCTGCGATTGCTTGGGCGGGAGTCATTACCCTTTTTTGATCTCCTGCTGCTGCCCAACTAGGACGTACCCCTGGACATACTAACAAAAAATCATCCCCGCAAACTTGACGCAATTGACTTACTTCGTGAGGAGAACAAACAGCCCCATTAATACCAGATTCTTTAGCGAGTAATGCCATTTGTAAGGCGTATTCTGGTAATTCTAAAGGAATTTTGAGATCGAAAGCTAAATCCCTGGAATTTAGACTAGTTAGTAGGGTAATAGCTAATAACTTGGGTGGTTTTTCGGCTATGCTAATAGCTTCTACTGCACCTTGCAAAGCTTTGCGTCCCATAGTAGCGTGGAGAGTAAGCAAGTCAACTCCATACTTACTTGCAGAACGACAAGCACCAGCTACAGTATTAGGAATATCATGAAATTTCAGATCGAGAAAAATGCGTTTTTCTTTGTCTTGCAGAAATTGTAAAATATCAGAACCTGTACTAACAAATAATTCTAAACCTACTTTCCAAAAAGTTACTTGGGGTAATTTATTAACAAGATCGATCGCATCTTCTAGATTAGGTACGTCTAAAGGAACTATGATTCTTTGATGGTTGATTTTAGATAACATTGCTAAATTATAGAGCAATCATAATATGTAAAAGCTTATTTTCGATTAAATCATCCAAGTTTTCTGCTAGCCAATAATTTTCATTGCGATCGCCAATACACAGCAAATTTGAGTACGATTATGAAGAGAATAATACAAAAATTGGAGCAAAAGATTGGTATTCCTGGCTTGGTCGATCGAATTGCAGTTAATTTATCAGGCTCAGAACTTAATACATTTTTACTCGATCTCTTCAGCAAAAAGACAAAACAGATAACACCGCCAGTTCTTCTCCAACAATATAGACAGAATCGATTTAGTTCTCCCGCTTCTATCGATCCTATTAAGTACAAAGAAGATGAAATATTTTGGTTAAAAAGTGGAGAATCTAAAGGTTTTAAGCCTCTTTTACTTTCACCGCTTATTCCGTTAGGGAGTAGTTCTGTTGTTGGATATGTCGATCAAAATAATGTTATTAGTGCTTTAAGAGGTTCAGAAGTGGTTTCAGATGCTACTAATGCCTTGGCACTCAAAATAGCAAGTGAAATCGGTAAAGAACAGAAAGTAGCAGTTAAACAATATTGTGCGACCCATAGATACGTAAGAGGTCAAAATTACAAAAATACAGCTTTTTCGGCTCATTTTGGTGCATTTTGTCTGGTATCAGGAGGTATCGATCGAAGCAATCATTCTTTTGAAGTAGAACTTGCCAAAACACACATTTCTTTTTATCTAGATATGTTGTTGTCGTTCTTTGCTAAAGAAAATCTGTCTCTGGAAGTATACTTAGCAGATAATAGCAATACGATATCCAAGCAGATAGAAGAAGCAATAAGGCTAATTTGTCAGAGTTTACAAGTGGAATTGAGAGCAAAAGATCCTGCCAACAACTATTATCAGATTCTCCAATTCAAGATTTTTTTAAGCTATAAAAATGGTCAGATCGATCTAGCAGATGGTGGTTTTGTTGATTGGACTCAGAAGATGCTAGCGAATAATAAACAGAGACTGTTTATAAGTGGTGTAGGTTTAGAGATAATCCATAAAATTAAGCAAGAAATGCTTTAATTGCCAATTGTGTATCTGAACCTGGGATAGAGATCGCAGATACCACGGCAAATTTAGAATCTTACCATGAAGAGAATAGTACAAATTTGAATTGATTTAACTTGTCACCAATGATGTTAATTAATAATTAGTGAATTCTCTGTGGTTATTTACTGGAAGCTACGAATACGATCGAGATTGATTCACTATTTATCGATCTATTTTTAGCTAGATTGTGACTGATAATTGCACTACCATTGTGCCAGGACAAGCTGTGAAATCTTGGCAACAAGCAGGTTTAAATTTAGTTTCTCGGCTTTATGGCGGACGCGATGTTATCTTCGCGATCGATCTCACAGAAAGTGTCGGTTTAAATGACGAAGGTAGAATTCGTCTGGCTCAAATTATTGAAGATAGTTTGCAGTCTGGGGATACTGTCTATATTGTTCCTTTTGCTAGTGAGGTTAATCCTCTTTCAGTTGATATCAATCCTCTTGTAGCCGAGAATGGAATTGAATTTCGGGGAAAATCGGCAGATATTGAGCGAATATTGGCAACCGTGCCATTCCAGTCGGATGTTACTCTACGTAATACAGATATTCAGAAAGCTGAAGGTTATATTTACCAAGGATTAGCGGGACTAAATCAATGCCGTTTGGCAGAGAATAATGCGATTAAACCCCAGTCTGTAGTCTGGTTAACTGATGCACCTTTATCTACTGCTGCAGGGATTACTTCTGATGTTTGGGTAGAAACTCCTGGCTTAAGTCCTTTTAGAATTGCTGATTCTCTAGAAAGTCAAAATAGACAGGCTTGGTTAAATATTTTACCCCTTACAGAGCGATCGAGACAGATAGAGGGTGATAATAACACATCATATCAGATTACGGTGGTAGATATTGCGCCGACGGTACAAGAATTTTGTACGCCCGCCCCTGGAGGTAAAGAAACTTGTTTGGTAACGCCCTATTTATTAAAGATGTTGTGGTTGCCAACTTCGATATTAGTTGCCTTACTAATTGCTGCTGGTGTAGCGACTAAATATCTAATTACTCTTAATAAAAAATGGAAACTTAAGATTAGCTTTCCAACAGACGACTCCCAAGAAGAACAGACTTGTTATTTGAAAAACCAACAAAGAATTGCTATCGGTGATGATTCTTTAAATTCGATTGCTTGTCCTGGAGAAGAAATTAGAGGTTACTTACAGAGAAAAGGCGATCTACTTTATTTAATACCTACTAAAACCGAACCTATTTTTTATCGAGAACAAGAAGTATTACAAGCAATTAAGATAGAGCGTAACTCTTTTCGGTTTAATTGTCCTAGTTCAGAAAATAATCGGCAAGACTTTAATATCAATATCAGAGTAATCAAGTAAATTATTGAAAATACTATTATGCAAAAAGCTAACTTTGAAGAAAATCAATCTCGTAAAATCAACCGCACTATTTGTATTGGCTTAGGGGGTACGGGCAGAGATGTACTAATGAGAATTAGAAGATTAATAGTCGATCGCTATGGAGATTTTAAACAACTTCCCGTCATTAGTTTTGTCCATATCGATACAGATAAAGCCACTAGCAATATAACTGGTTTGCGGACGGGTAATTTTTATCACGGGGTAGATTTACGCTTTAGTGATGCGGAAAAAGTAGCAGCAACAATGACGCGATCGCAAGTAGATAATATGGTCAAAGAATTACAACGGCGATCTAGTAATTATGAAGGTTCACCAGGAGTTTATAAAAATATTCAAGCTTGGTTTCCTCCAAAGTTACTCAAAGATTTAAAAGCTATAGAAGAAGGGGCGCAAGCAATTCGTCCTGTGGGTAGATTAGCCTTTTTTCATAACTATAGAAAGATCAAAGCAGCGATCGAGTCAGCGGAAAAAAGAACTAGGGGACACAATGCAGTTTTATTAAGAAAAGGTTTAGGGGTTGAAGATAAATTAAATATTTTTGTGGTGGGTTCTTTGTGTGGGGGTACTGGTAGCGGAATATTTTTAGATGCAGCTTATTGTTTGCGTCAAATGTATGGTAATGATGGCGCACAAATTGCGGGTTATTTAGTTATCAGTCCCGAACTTTATGGGGATACTTCTAATAAGTATGCTAACACTTATGCTGCCCTAAAAGAGTTAAATTATTATGCTACTGAGGGAACTACTTTTAAAGCGGAATACGATCTACAAAATATAGAATATGTGGAAGAATCTCGTCCGCCTTTTGAATATGTTTATTTAGTTTCTAATCGTACAGCTAGAGATTATCGTATTTTAGAAAAGAGTAAATTGTGTAATGTAATCGCGCATAAAATTACTTTAGATTTTATCGGTGAATTAGCCCCAAGTATTACAGCACACAGAGATAATTTTCTGCAACATATGATTCAAACAGACGAACATCCTCGTCCTAATGTGCAGCGTTATTTAACTTTTGGTTTAGCTGAAATTTATTTTCCTCGCGATAAAGCAGTACAGGTATCTCTTAACCGTATAAAAATTAAATTGGTTGACTTTTGGCGACAAGGAGAAGGACAAAGTGCCGATCCGCGTAATCTACTCACAAGTTTTTTAGACCGTTGGTATGATCGAGGAGCAAATGAAAATGGTTTTGCGAGTAAGTTACAACAAGCCGTTACCGATGGTAGTAAAACTTTTAAGAATGCTTTAAGTAGTTGGAGAAATAGATTAGAGACAAATATCTCAGAAATTAAAAGTAAAGACGAACGGGAAGAAGTTATTTTGCAGTTGGGTAGAGAAATACGTAGTGAGTTTCGGAAAGTACAGCCAGGAGAAACCGATAGTAGTAGGGGACTATGGCTAACTAATTTACAACAAGAACGCGCTCGCTTGACAGCAAAATATATTCAAGATATCGATCAATATTTAACCGAGTTACTCAATCCTCATAGTCTTAATTTTTCTCTTACTAATACCCGTGCTTGGTTAGAGTCTTTAACCACTGAGTTAAATAAATCTTACCGAGAGTTAGAAGACAAAGTTAATAGTATGGGAAAAATTAATAGTCTCGAAGCTGTGGAACGAAAGTGGAAAGAAGCAGAACAAACTATTGCCGATATTGAAAGTAAACGGGGATTACCTCTCTTTAACAAACAAAAAAATAGTCAGATTCAAGAAGAAGCAAAAAGGATTGTCGGGCAAGTTAATAATTTAATTAAAGATAACTTTGAATTTTCTCTAGTTCGTGAGGCATTAGCCATAGTTAAAGCCTTACAAAACCACGTTAGTGAACTCACCAATAAAACCAGTGCTTTTAATAATCTCCTTGGTAACGTGCAACTGGCTTATGAAAAAACTGAAAATGACCTGAAACTATTAGATGTAGATGAAATGAGTGGGGAAGCTATTTTTGCCGATACCGATACAGATAGCTGTTATCAAAATCTTTTACCAGAACACGACCGCTCCACCCAATT
>JASJDI010000353.1 GCA_030065155.1 Xenococcaceae cyanobacterium MO_188.B29 | reverse complement strand
TCAAAAGAGGTAACGCTTTTTTTCTAGTCAAATTTCTAGGTTTTTATTCTGCTGAAAGGAAAATAATTTCCCCATAAGTTCTTCACAAAGTTCAATTACGTTCTAAATAACGTTCATATCCTATTAGTGATGCTGATTTACTGTACTACTTAAGTCTGAATAGCATTTACTGCAATATCTAGGCTTAAGTAGTTCATTTATTACCGAAGAACCTATGAATAAAGAACTTCAAGAATTTGAACTACATAAATTTGGTTGGTGGATAGGGATTTTAACAGATAATCCCAGTTATAAGTATTATTTTGGAGATTTTGAAACTTATTGGGAGGCAAGATGGGCTGTAAATGGCTATATCCAAGATTTAGAAGAAGAAGGAGCTAAAATACTTGATGTTGAGATTGAAAAATGCCAACCTAAGCATCTAACCATTGACATAATGCCTTTTAGTGCCTAAACTTTCCGTTCCCATCTGCCCCTTGGGGGTTTGGGGGGATGGATTCCCCCCAAAAAGACAATCATGAGCGTAGTGAATTCGATCTAGGAAATAATTAGCGATTGCTTCTCTCCTCATAGTGTCTTTTCGTCACCCACAATCCCCTAAATCCTCTCAAACTGCCTGTGATATCTAATCTAGATCGAGGCTCCTTACGTCGCATTTTTTTTCACTACCCCCTGCGCGCTCCGCCCCCCTGGTAGGGCTGTTTCAAACTGAGATAAGTTAAAGAGCCTGTCAGATAGGGGTTTAAGGATGTAGGGATTTGGGGAAATCAACCATAATTGAGCAGATAATCGGCTTATTTTAGTTATGCTAATTGACTCTCTGGGAAAGTTCAAGCTCCTCAAATCACTAATGATTTGTTACCTGACAAGAATTATCAATCCTTTAATAATGTTTAAATTAGCCAGTAGTCGGGCAAAAATCTCCCTAATTCCCTATATCCCTATCTCCGTATTTATCTTTTACCAGAATGAAACAGCCCTACGCCCCCCAGGGGGGCGGCTGAAAAGAGATACAGGATATAGGAAGGAAGAAACTATTTTCCACCCTTGTAAATTAAGGGTTCATAAAATTAATGCGCAACTCCAGAGTTGCGCATAGTAACTCCAGAGTTGCGCATACTTTTGTTCAGACATATAATACATAAACAAAAAAATGCTTGGAAAGTAGTAAACCAATCTCTCAAAAATTGGTAGAGAAACTTATATCTAGCGATATCGATCTAGATCGACTTGACGAACTTCTCAATAAGAGTGGAAAACAATAGTCCGTCTTGCACTTACTCTGTCAAAATCTGTTTTATATCTGAACCATGCATAGTGACGGATATTTCGACGAAAAAGTCGCTTTAACCTATGACGACGATGTAGATTCTTTCAACCCCGAAGCAGTCGAACCTGTTGTCGATTTTCTGGCAGAACTTGCTGGTAGTGGGAATGCGCTTGAATTTGGTATTGGAACAGGCCGAATAGCTTTGCCACTTGCGATGAAAGGCATCGAAGTTCATGGAATTGAGCTATCTAATGCCATGATCGCCAAACTTGCCGAGAAAACTGGCGGTGATCGTATTCCAGTAACTCAAGGTGACTTCGCAACCACATCATGTGGAAGATCATTCTCGCTCGTCTACCTCGTTTTCAATACCATCATGAATCTCACAACTCAGGATGAGCAAGTTAAATGCTTCCAAAACGCAGCCTCACATCTCAACCCTGGTGGGAGTTTTGTCATTGAGGTAATGGTTCCCGCTCTTCAGCTGCTACCACATGGCGAAACAAATCACGTATTTGAGCTCCGCGATGATCATTGGGGAGTAGATACCTATGATGTTGTCTCTCAATCCCTAAAATCACATCATTTGAGAGTTCGTAACCAAAAGGTGGAGCTGTCTTCAATACCTTTTCGTTACGTTTGGCCGTCAGAACTCGATCTTATGGCAAGAATCGGCAATTTAAAGCTGAAAGCAAGGTGGGGAGGTTGGAAAAAAGAACCATTTACAAACACCAGTCGCTATCATGTATCAGTTTGGGAAAAGCCTCTCGATGAAAATTAGATATGCGAAGCCTGTTGCTAAAACTGTCTCAGACAGCTCATTGCTGTAAGCTGAACTGAGGAATGAAACCCAGCATTTTTCTCAAGCAGTAGGGAAAAAAAGTGTGCAGTCTCTCCGCTCCTTCCACGTAGTGACCGTCGCTACAGACTGCTGGAAAAAAAGTTTGACCTATGTGGTATTTTTATTTTTAATTTAATGGCTATTTATTGGCTGTTCACTCTTGGTGAATCAGGTGTGGTCTTTCAACGAGTATATAACCCCTCGTATTAACCCAGATATTTTTGGGGTATGGCAACGATTCGCACATTTTACTCCCATATCGACCTTAAACTAAGTGCTGGCAAGGATGAAACATTCCTCATACTCAAATCCTCAAAAAGCCTGCTGTATATGCTTTTGAAGTTTTGCTGCTTCAAGTTAAAACCTTACAACCCTATCACTACATAGGTTTGAGGGGGATATGGGAGTAATTTTCACGAATCGTTGCCACACCCCTCCATCTGCCCACGGGGGTTTGGGAGCGGTTAGCCCCTAAGAATTTAAAGATGTAAGGATAGAAGTAAAGGGGTTAAATGCAGAAGATGGAAGGAAAAAAAAGAGTAATAGTTGGAAAATATATAGAAATTAGTTTTACTTTGCCAAGAGAAGAAGCAAGAGAAGTAGCTAGAAGTTATTTAGACCATTATCCTCAAGGAGGTTACGATACATGCCTAGCTCATTGGTATGTTACTAATGATGGTGAAATTAACTTGACAATGCGTCAGCTACTACCTCTGATTGAGCTAACTCTGAAGGTTTAAGAGTAAGTAGCTCCAACTAGAAATATATTAGAATTATTATACATATCGCTTCAATCTTTAGATGAGTAGCAATATTTTGCTGCCCATCTTTTTTAAAAGACAAAATCTTAAAAATATAATACTTAATCATTCAGAATAATCAATGGTTTAAATGTAATCATTAAGTAACTCTAAATACCGATTTTTTTTAGAGATTCAGTTAAGTTCTTCAAAAACAGATATGAAGAGAGAACTGCTGGATCAAGCAAGATTATTAGGCTTTGACGTTTATCAAGACCTTTCAGGAAAGTGGATAGTCAAAGGATCTGAAAATCACAAACTATGGTTGATAAAGGAAAAAGAGAAGAATCGATGGTTAGTAACTTTTGATGGAACTCCTCAAATGCTTATAGAAACAAAAATAGTGATAAGCATAATATCGAAATATATTCATATAGGAAAATCTTCTTGACCATCTGCCCCTGGGGGTTTGGGGGCAGGCAGCTCCCAAGATCTATCAAATAGGGCAGCTAAATTAGTACAATAGTATTGATAGCAAAAACAATGTTTTATGAGTAGTGTTATCTCACTGCTCATTTCTTACAATACAAATTGTTTAACAATAAATTTATATATAAATTACATTGTTTTATAAAATGTCAGTAAAAACTTATTCCGAAATTAAGATAACTGAAATAACAAAAAAATAACTTCTTCATAAGTTTTTCTAAGTAATTTCCTCATAAATTCTTCACAAAGCATAATTAGCTTCTAAATAAAGAGACACTTACTCAGTCATACGAACTAATTGCTTGTATTACTTACGTGTTACTTGATGAATAATCAATGTTCAACAAGTAACACTTCTTTTTTAAGTACCTAAGTTGTCCTTTCTAATGTCTTCTGTTCTCTCCTATAAATAAAAAATTCGAGAAGTCATGAATGAAAAAACGCAGGAATTTGAAATACAAAAATTTGGCTGGTGGATAGGAATTTTAACCAAAAAACCAGATTACCTATACTATTTTGGAGTTTTTGACAACTATTGGGAGGCAGAACGCTCTAAAAACGATTATATTCAGGATTTAGAACAAGAAAAAGCTGAGATAATTGATATTCAGATTAGGCAATGTCAACCTGAACAATTAACTATTCCCTTATAAAACCAATTAGTGCCTAACTTTCCTTGACCATCTGCCCCTCAGGAGTTTGGAGGCTACCTGTTCTCAAGAAGATACATAATAAAAATTACTTTCAATGACACCCTTTCAATGAGTAGTGATACTTTGCTGCTCATTTTTTTATGAGTGTTACCTAACAGAGAGCTCAAAAATGATTTCCCCATAAGTTCTTCACAAAGTTCAATTACTTTTCTAAAGAACGTTTTCCATTTGGTGATTTGCTTAATTACTACACTGCTTGGGTTTGAATAGTAGCTAATTACTATTCAGACTTAAGTAGCTTATTTATTACCGAGGAAGCTATGGATGAAAAATTCCCAGAATTTGAATTACATGAATTTGGTTGACAGCCAACAAAACGAAGAGGACGAATAATGTAGTTTGATTGTCTCTAAATTTGATACGATGTCTTGATTCTTGAAACTATCTATGTTTGAAAAAGAGGTTTTTGTCTTTTTCATTCTCAATAAGCTTTGACCCCATTTCTCAGTTTTGTTCAGACTGGTCAAAAACCTAAGTTGACCAAAGTTAATGTTCACTCCAACCGAGCCTAAAGTCAATCAGAGCAATGCTTTCAAGCTTTATCTCTCAGCCCAACTTTGGCGTACTGTACGCCGACCGTCAGGGAGGTATTAGCGTAGCCTGATCTGGCGTAGCTTCAATTGTTTTAATTGATTTCTTTGCCGATTTAAGCGGATAATAGAGAACTTTAGCGGAGACTTGCGTAATGCTAATCAATTTGGCACAAATAGAGTGTTTTTTAGTGCCAATTAAATTAATCGCTTATCCAAAAAATTGGCTTATTGACAATAAGTAAGCTAATTTTAGCCGTAATCATCCTCAAAATAACGCTAATCTCCGCAAAAGTAAGTGGCTTGGCACTCAAGACCGCGTTTTTCCGTGCCAATCAACTGTAGTCTATGATACATTTTATTGGGGCTTTCAAGACCAAAATGTAACTCGATTATCTGAACAGTAGTTACGCACAAGCCAGAAGTTACAACTTAGTTAATACAAATAAGCGACAATTTCTGAGGTGAGAATTAACATCAATAATCCAGTCCACGGGTTATCCAAATCCTTTCCCTTTCTCTTTGGATTTAGCATTTTTTAAATATTCCAGAGGAACAACCCACTCTTTTCCACTCGGCACCAAATATTTTTGCTCTTCGCGAGCTACAACTACTAAACCTTCTGTCTGTAGTCGCTTAACTATTTTGTCCGCTCTACGTGCATGAACCTTTTCCTAGATAAATACGCTCACATCATCGGCTCACTAATCATAGGGGCTGATTGTGACTTTATTCCTGATGCTTGGAATTGATTAGTTATGCCATTGATCATCCACCCTAAAATCGAATCTTGTCCAAGAGTTAAACCACTATATACAGTTAATCTAAACGGCTCTTTATATTCTTGCTCGATTAAATAAATTCCCAGATCTGGGTACTGCCGTTATATTTCCTGTCTAGATATATTCTTTAAGAACAGGTGAGAACACCTTACCCGTTATATATATTATTTAGGAAAGGGTGAGAACGGATTCAGCAGAATACATTTGCTTATCCCTAGCCAACCAATTAGCAAACACTTGTTCTCGTCCATGAGCATCTAGTTGACATCCGCCATAAACTCGTTGTTTAGTTTGACGACTGCCTCGGAAATACAAACGCTCCAGTTTCAAGTCCAACTTTTTAAGTATTCGTTGAGCTGCGCCGATAGGACTATCCTTGTCAGGATTAATAGAAACCCCCAACAAAATCTTAATTTCGTGGCGATATTTTTTAATCTTCATCTCGAACCAATCAGCTAAAGAGTTAGAAGTAAACC
>JASJDI010000352.1 GCA_030065155.1 Xenococcaceae cyanobacterium MO_188.B29 | reverse complement strand
AGATAAGTTCGGAATTCGGAGTTCGGAATTCGGAAAATTTTGTATCTCATCTATTTGAGAAAGGCTATAGTTAAAAAGGCAATTATTTCTAACTGATTGATGTAAGTCAACTTTTATCTTGATTGATAAGTTAAGCTAATTTTCGTTTTTTTGTTCCCGTGTATATTATTTAGTCATAAATTGGTCTTAACCTGTCTTAAAATCGATTTTAAGCATAGCAGTGTGAACGTATGACTAGGTAGCTTCTAAAAGCTATACTTCAAAAGTAGTATCTAGTAGTATGCTTTTTGGGGTAATACCTCAACAAAAATAGCTCAAATTAGAGCGCTAGTACTTCCGTATTGATATAAGCTTGACTTATCTTTTATCTGACCACTAGTGTTCATGTTTTTTTTTACTATTAGTCCAGACTATTAGTAAAAAAATATAGAGACATAGAAATAGAGTGAATAGCATGTTTGACAGAATAACCGCTTAGTGATAGATGCTAGGTGGTTATTTTTTTGGGGAATAATTGGGGAATTGTACTTTACAGAAAATACAAGAAGATGAAAATTCTGTGTAAAGTACTTGCTTTCAAGTGTAGCTATCTGGGTATTTTAGAAGTTGTAAATGAGCGTATTTTGAGCGTATATATCAAGTGTGGCTGCTAGCTATGGGAGTGAAAGTCTACCCGTAACTAGAATCAAAAAAGTGCGGATGGGGAGACTCGAACTCCCATGGCGTGAGCCACACGCCCCTCAAGCGTGCGTGTCTACCGGTTCCACCACATCCGCGATCGGGCATTTACTAATGTATCATACTTATTTGCCTTTTTACTATCTTTTATTCTTGATTGTCCAAAAAGGGAAGTTTTGACTCGGATTAATAATTACTCCCTCAATATCACTTTGAGCAAAAGCATAGTCTTTAGTTTGCCAAAGAGGTACATAAGGCACATCTTTAGCCAGGATTTCTTGAATTTCGGTAAAGATAGCCTGGCGAGTTTCGGGGTTAGTTTCTTGTCTTTGTTGATTGATTAACTGATTTATACGATCGCTATAATAAAATGAACCTCTACTCTGGGCTGCACCTTCCTGACAGCCTTCGGCTTCTGAGCCTTTACTACAACTTAAAAAGGGTTGAATATAATTATCCGCATCCAGAAAATCAGGATACCAATCTGCTAAAGCAGCAGGATAAACGCCTTTACCCACATTGCCAAAAAAGGAAGCAGACTCCACACTATTGGGTACAAATTGAATTACTCCCCCTAACTCTTGCTCGACAAAAGCCTTAAGAGTTTCAGCTACAATACTGCGAGGAATTGAACCAGAAGAATACCAAATATCAACAATAGCAGGATTGCTCGCCGAATAACCAGCTTTAGCTAGTAACTCTTTAGCTAAGTCAACATTAACATCCCCATAAGCTTTTTGAAACTTAGGTTCATAGACATCAAAAGCAGTAGGAATCAGACTATATATCGGTTCTGCTTGTCCTTTAAAAACCCTTTGATTAATTAAAGCACGATCGATAATTGAGGCGATCGCCTGTCGTACTTCTGGTTTATCTAAAGGCTTTTGCTTGAGATTTAAGGAGATAAAGTTTACTACTGTTCCCGAACCATCAATTACTTGCCATTTATCTTGAGATGCACCATCGATTAGATTTTCAATCTGATTAGCATCCAGGGACTGATAGGCAACATCGATCGCCCCAGTACGAAAGCTATTGAACAAATTAGCAGAATTTCCTGCATAAATCTGTAAGTCTACTCCTTCATTAGCTGCTGGTTCTCCCCAGTAATTTTCATTAACATCCAAACTAATGGAATCACTATCAAATTGAGCTAATTTATATCTACCCGTACCAATTAACTTATTGGGAGAAAATTCTCCTGAGTTTATTGTATAGGCTTGGGGTGATACCGCAGCAGTACCATGAAAAGCTAACAAGGCAGGAAAAGCAGAAAAGGGTTGTTTGAGAGTAATAGTTAGTTCATAGTCTCCTGTTGCTTCAACTTTGTCTACCACATCCCCTAGTAGAAAAGAAGGCTTACCACCATTTTCCATAAACCTACGCAAAGAAAATGCCATTGCTTCTGCATTAAAAGGCGCACCATCATGAAAAGTTACCCCCTCCCGTAGAGGTATGGTGTAAGTCAAACTATCTTCACTTACTTGAGGCATTTCTGTTGCCAAGAGGGGTTCAATTTCTGTTGTCCCTAGTTTGTAGGTATATAAACTTTCTCCAACATTATAGATAATGTTCGAGCCAGCTAATTCGTAGCTATCTGCTGGATCGAGGGTACGGGGTTTTAAAGTTGTTCCTACAGAAATTCGATTATTGTCAGTAGTGTTTGACTGGCTAGATGTTTCTGTTTGGTTACTGCTGCAACCTACTACCAAGGCAAAACAAAGTACAAATAAGCTTAAATATCTACTAATTTTGCTTAGTTGTTGCCAAAACAAAGGGAGTCTGTTAAATATTATCATCCTTGTACATATTCGTTTTAGCTTTAAATAACACTGGATTAATATGTAACCCTGAAACTCTACCAAAATGCTTAAGATTTCCAGTTACTAGTTTTAGACGATGTTGCAAAGCTGTAGCAGCAATTTGTAAGTCAGGATGAGCAAGGGATTGTCCTTTTTTTTCTAGTTCTGCGGAAATACGACCATAAATTTCTGCGGTTTTAAGATCAAAAGATAAAATTGTAACTTGAGGAAGAATTATCTGTTGAATTTTTGTTATTAGTTGACTGGCTTTATCTGAGCGATAAGCTCCTTTATAAAGTTCTGCCACAACAATCGTACTAGTATATTGGTTCTCTCTAGTAATGGTACGTAGCCACTGAATATAGTCCTTAGCAGGTCGTTTTCGTAAAGACTCTGAGAGAGCATCAGTATCAAATAAGTAAGTCACTATCTATGTTGAACGATATCATCTAATATCTGAGCAAACTCGTCTGCATCTTCCCAATCATTCCCAAGATTAGCTAGAGTTCCAGTTTCACGGGCTGCACGTAAACGCATCAGTTGCTCTAAATCTTGAAGGTCTACGATTGCAGCAATGGGCTTCCCATAACGGGTGATTAAGACATATCCTTCATTAACTGCCATGTCTATACATTCTGAAAAATGGGCTTTGGCTTCTGCTATGGATAAAGCTTTGTCGATCATTGTTACTATACAATTGTTGGTCATCTTGACTATAATTTAACTTTTTTTGGTATTCTTTAGCAACTATCATTTCCTGTATCAATCATTTAGAGGTGCGACAGTCCTGCTAAAGGTTTTCCCAACCCAGATAACTGTCGGTTTGTATCCACAGAAATTTTTAATGTTCGAGAGAAGAGTCAATTAGTATGCAAATAGTATGCAAAAATGGTAAAGCTGCTTAAACCTGAATGGCTTAACCAATAACATATAAGTAAAGATCAGAAAAGAAAAGAAAGTATGAAGATTGGCGATCGCGTCCGCGTAAACAAATCTGTAGTTGTTTATCACTATCCCAAAAGCAAAAAACAACCTTTCGATATCAAAGGAATGGAAGGAGAAGTGGTTAATCATATGACTGATTGGCAAGGAAGACCTATAAGTCCCAATCTACCTATTTTGGTTCAATTTGATAAAAAGTTTAAAGCTCACTTACGAGAAGATGAACTAGAAATTATTTAACAAATAATACTGGCAACTAATAGCTAATAACTGATAATATGGGCAATGCCATTGATGGTCTGGGAGTAGGAAATTATGGCATTAGTTGTCCAAAAATATGGCGGTACTTCTGTTGGTTCGACAGAGAGGATCAAAGCAGTTGCTCAAAGAGTAATTAAGACAGTTCAACAAGGTAACAGTCTGGTTGTAGTTGTCTCAGCTATGGGCAAAACCACCGATACTTTAGTTAACTTAGCGAAAGAAGTATCGACTAGTCCCTGCCGTCGAGAAATGGATATGCTTCTCTCTACGGGAGAGCAGGTCTCTATTGCCCTATTGAGTATGGCTCTTAAAGAGATGGGACAATCGGCTGTTTCTCTCACAGGAGCGCAAGTTGGTATTGTTACCGAAGCAGAACATAGCCGAGCCAGAATTCTGCAAATTAAAACCGATCGCTTAGAAAAACATCTTAACCAAGGAGAGGTAGTAGTAGTTGCAGGATTCCAAGGGATCAGTACTAGCGAAGATTTGGAAATTACCACTTTGGGAAGAGGAGGATCGGATACTTCTGCTGTGGCATTAGCTGTTTCTCTCAAAGCGAATCGTTGTGAAATTTATACTGATGTTCCAGGTATTCTGACAACAGACCCACGTATTGTACCTGAAGCTCAGTTAATGGAAGAAATAACTGCCGATGAAATGTTAGAGTTGGCAAGTTTAGGAGCAAAAGTCCTCCATCCCCGTGCTGTAGAAATTGCTCGGAATTATGGTATGCCTCTCGTTGTCTTATCTAGCTGGAGCGATAATCCAGGTACAAAGGTAGTTAGTCCTCTACCCAAACCTCGTTCTTTAACTGGGTTAGAGATTACTAAAGCAGTAGATGGAGTAGAATTAGATAACGATCAAGCAAAAGTAGCCTTATTAAGAATACCCGATTCTCCTGGTATTGCTGCTCGTCTATTTAATGAAATTGCTCAACAAAACCTGGATGTAGATTTAATTATTCAGTCGATTCACGAAGGAAATCTCAATGATATTGCCTTTACAGTAGTTAAAAAAGTAATTAAACAAGCTGAAGCTGTAGCAGAAGCCATCGCTCCATCTCTGCGAAGCGATCCCACTCAACTGGATGAAGCAGAAGTGATGGTAGATAAGAGAGTGGCTAAGGTAGAAATTTCTGGCGCAGGTATGATTGGTCGTCCTGGTATAGCTGCAAAAATGTTCAGGACTTTAGCCACCGAGGGGATCAACATAGAAATGATTTCTACTTCAGAAGTCAAAGTAAGTTGTGTCATTGATGAAGCAGATTGCGATCGAGCTTTGTCTTCTTTATGTCAAGCTTTTGAGGTAGATAGTTCTTCTTTAGCTAGCTCCACAGAAAATAACCCTATTAACCCCGATAATATACCAGCAGTCAGGGGAGTAGCCCTAGATCATAATCAAGCTCGTTTAGCTTTGCGTCACGTACCAGATCGTCCTGGTATGGCAGCCAAAATTTTTGGGCTGTTAGCCGAGAAAAATATCAGTGTCGATATGATTATTCAGTCCCAACGCTGTCATATTCTTAATGATGTTCCAACTCGCGATGTCGCTTTTACAGTTGCTCAAGCAGATGGAGAAACTGCCAAACAAGCTTTAGAAGAATTAGTTAAAGATCTTGACTGTGGAGAAGTGTCTGTAGATAGTGCGATCGCTAAAATAAGTATTGTCGGTGCAGGTATGATCGGTAAACCAGGAGTAGCAGCTAAATTTTTTACCGCCTTAGCACAAGAGCAAATTAACATTCAGATGATTGCTACTTCGGAAATTAAAATTAGTTGTGTAGTAGCAGAAGATGAAGGTATAAAAGCCCTTAAGGCTGTTCACGATGCATTTAACTTAGCTGGAGATTTGGAAGTCGAAGTTCCTGCTTAGTCTACTTCCAGACGAGCCTTCATTATTAATATTGCGGATTGCTTTACTCTCTACTAAGTCTCTTGTTACTTTTGAGCGTGAGAGGTGGCGAGGTTTCCTCAAGGGTTTATACGCCCCGCGCCCTTGAAAGCCCCGTCGCCATACCCAATCACGCTGTTAAGAATTGGTATAACTAATTCTTAACTTCAGCAACTCCTGAACCTCTATTTTCAAGACAGGTATAATTAGGGCTTGCTGAATAAATCTAAAAGCTATATCTGATAGAAAGTTTGAGATTTTTGTCTGACATAAAGTGCAAGGTTTTAG
>JASJDI010000351.1 GCA_030065155.1 Xenococcaceae cyanobacterium MO_188.B29 | reverse complement strand
ACAGCAATCTTCTCTCCTCTATTTCTCTAAAAATTTGCCTGACTAATTTTTCATTTCTCAATTGAATTACTTGTCTGAAGCGGATTTGGGGCTTTTTATCTTGATGCCGTTTCTCTTATATTAGTGACATTCTCCCTTTGACCTTTAACCTTTTCCCAAACAAGACCGAAGTTGATCGGACTTATGCAATAGTTCTTCTGTAGAAAAAAAACGTGTCACGTTTTAGTGTCACGTTTTTTGTTTATGGATACAGATAGAGGCTGAAAGTACTGTAACTTCGTTTTGCCCCTCAAAAAATCACCGACAGTCAAGACTATCAATTACTAAACATAGAAAAGGTAGAAGACTTGCCAGACGATTTCAGTCAAATCGAGAAGTTACGGATTAAGCTATCAGAGCCAAATAAAACAGAGTAAATAGCCCGTTTGACAGAACGACCGTTTAGTGATAAAGGCTAGACGGTTATTTTTTGGTGCGCTCGTCTTTTACAGAAAATATAAATAAAAAAAGAGTTGATGAAGATAGGAAATTTTGCCTATGGCGATCGCACTTTTTTGGGTATTTTGAGTAATAAGTGAGTAAATATAAAATGTGGCTATCGAGTTATGAGAGTGAAAGTCTCGACAGTTAGGCTAAGTTACCTTATGGGCAGAGAGAGACTCGAACTCTCATGACCTAGGTCGCCACATTTTGAGTGTGGTGCGTCTACCGATTTCGCCATCCGCCCTAAAAACCGTACAAAAAATTATAATCTATTTTGCGCTTTAATTACAATCCTTAAATGACAACCTATATCTACCTTCATGGTTTTGCATCGAGTCCACGATCGAATAAAGCACAATATTTGCGCGATCGCTTTACAGAAATAGGTATTAATCTTAAGATTATCGACCTCAATGCTGGTGATTTTTCTCATCTCACCCTAACTAGACAAATAGAACAAACTCGCTCTGCTTTTCCTCCTGACAATAGTTCAGTAACAATTATTGGTTCAAGTTTTGGAGGTTTAACTGCTGCTTGGTTAGGAGAAAAATACTCTCAAGTACAACGTTTGATTCTCCTTGCTCCTGCTTTTGGTTTTCTTAGTCACTGGCTACCAAAATTAGGAGAAGTACAAGTACAACAATGGCAAAAATCTGGCTATCTATCTGTCTATCATTATGGCGAAAAGCGTGAACTTCCTTTGCATTATCAATTTATTGCTGATGCCCAGCAATATAATGAATCTCACCTAAAAAGATTGTTACCGACCCTGATCTTACACGGTCAAAATGATGAGGTTATTCCGATTGAAGCAAGTCGCAACTATATTAATCAGCATCCTTGGACGAAATTAATTGAACTAGAAAGCGATCATGCTTTAGCCGATGTTATGCCGAAAATTTGGCAAGCAATTTATGCCGAAATTTTGCCTAGTAATTAAGTGTTAATTATTCATACGACTGAGAAATGCTTTCAGGCGATCGCTTTGAGGATTTGTTAATATTTCCTGAGCATCTCCTTGTTCTTCTACTACTCCTTGATTAAGAAAAATAACGCGGTTGGCGACTTCACGGGCAAAATTCATTTCGTGAGTAACTACCACCATAGTCATCCCTTCTTCTGCTAGCTGTTTCATTACCGTTAGCACCTCTCCTACTAATTCTGGATCTAGCGCGCTAGTCGGTTCATCAAATAGCATAATTTCAGGGTTCATACACAGACTGCGGGCAATAGCTACCCGTTGCTTTTGTCCCCCTGATAGTTGTTCGGGATAAGCTTCTGCTTTACTACTCAAACCGACTTTATTCAAATAATGTAATGCCCTCTCATGACATTCTTGTTTTGATTCTTTTAATACTTTAGAAGGGGCTAACATTAAGTTTTCTAAGACACTGAGGTGGGGAAATAAATTAAACTGCTGAAATACCATACCTACTTTAGCCCTTAGTGTCCGCAACTTTTTCGAGGTAATGTCTGGTTTAGATAAGTCGATACCTATTACCTCTAATTTCCCATCATTAATCGTCTCTAAACGGTTGCAACAACGCAGCAAAGTACTTTTACCGCAACCTGAAGTACCAATTATGGAAACCACATCACTTTTATACAAAGACGCGGTGATACCTCTTAGCACTTCTAAAGGGCCGTAACTTTTTCTTAAGTCATTAAAGGAAATAACAGGAGCAGAAGTAGACATAATAGATATTTAATTTTATCAAGCAGTTTTTACAAAAGTATCTCAATATTTTTTGAGTAATTGTTTGATATATTACATTTTTTTTTCCTCCTTGGAGACATAGTTATTTAAATGTCCTATTTGAGCAAGATATAATCTCATTCAATAAATTAAAAATGAACAATTAAAAATGAACAATGGACAACTAACCTCTTTGTAAATTAAGAGGATTGTTAAAACACAAAAAATTGTTTTATTTCTCCTTAAAAGGATAGATTTAAGTCTATAAGAAAGTAGTTAACCGCCAGTAATGTAGCTCAATTAACTTAATAAAGTTTAAATTTGTATCTCAAAACGATTAAGTATCATGAATTAAATAGATGGTCATGAATAAAAATATCATGAAAACATGTTAATTGAAGTATTTAATATATATAAATGAATAATTTAGAGAATGAATAAAAATAGTTTAAGATATTGGATAAAAAAGTCAGCTTTAGGTATTGTTGGGTTATTTTTGGTAACTAGCTTTCACTTTTATTCTGCTTTATCTTCCAACGCCCAAGAAGTATTACAAGTAGGAACTGAACCAGCTTTTCCCCCCTTTGAAATGCAAGCCCCTGATGGCAAAGGATTCATTGGGTTTGATATCGATCTGTTCAAAGCCATTGGTGAGCAAGCAGGGTTAGAAATTCAATTCCAAAGTATGCCTTTTGATGGTTTGATTCCTGCGCTACAATCTCGTAATATTGATGCAGCGATTAGTGGCATGACCATTACTGCCGAACGCGCTCAGACAGTAGATTTCTCCCGTCCTTACTTTCAATCGGGTTTAGCGATCGCTGTTAGAAAAGACAGCCAAGGGGAAATTAAAAGTTTTGCTGATTTAGAGAATAAAAAGATTGCCGTTGCTATTGGGACAACAGGAGCGCAAGAAGCAGAAAAAATACCAGGAGCAGAAATATCTACCTTTGATAACTCTGCCCTAGCTCTGAAAGAATTGAGTAATGGTAGAGTGGATGCAGTGGTTAATGATGCTCCTGTAACTCTTTACGCCATTAAAACTGGGAATCTCACTGATATTGAAGTGGTGGGGGAACTCTTAACTGAAGAATATTATGGAATTGCCTTACCCAAAGACTCTCCCAATTTAGCCAAAGTAAATGATGCTTTAGATCAGTTACTCCAGTCTGGGGAATATCGCCGAATATATCAACAATGGTTTGCAGGTGAACCCCCTAACTTGCCCTTAATTGCTCCTGCCCTACAAGGAGAAGGTCCTAGCTTTAGCTGGAGCAGCATGTTTCAGACTCTGTTGTGGGGAGCATTGGTAACGGTAATGCTAACAGCATTTTCCGTATTTTTTGGCTCTATTGGTGGGTCTTTATTGGCGGTTATGTCAATTTCTGACTTTAAACCTCTAGGTTGGTTGAGTCGGATATATATAGATTTCTTTCGTGGTACGCCCTTGCTAGTACAGATCTTCATGATCTACTTTGGCTTACCCTCTCTATTACAAGAAATAGGCTTAGATTTTAGCTTCGATCGCCTTCCTGCAGCAGTTACTGCTCTTAGTCTTAACTCTGCTGCCTATTTAGCCGAGGTCATTCGCGGTGGTATTCAATCGATCGATCTCGGACAATGGGAAGCATCCCAATCCATGGGTATGAGTTGGTTTCAAACCATGCGTTACGTAATTTTTCCCCAAGCTTTTCGCCGAATGCTTCCACCTTTGGGCAATGAGTTTATCACGATGATCAAAGACACTAGCTTGGTGGCAATTATTGGGTTTGAAGAACTATTCCGTCAGGGACAATTAATGGTGGCAACTACCTACCGTGCCTTTGAAATCTACGCAGCAGTAGCTTTAATTTATCTGCTGTTGACCTTTGTCGCTTCTAGAGTATTTAGTTGGCTAGAAAAACGTCTTAATCCAGTTAAGCGTGCCAGCAAAAAAGCATCACCACAAGTTTCTCCTAGTCGAGAACAGTTAGTGAGTCGTTGATTCAAGTTGAATCAAAAAATAACATATAAATTAGGTGTGAGGAGTATGTTGAATAGAATAACTAAATCGCTCTCTATGAGTGCGATCGCTTTAAGTAGCTTTTTCTTGACTTGCAATCGTGTTGGCGCATTACCCACAATTAATTACCAAGACGATCTTGGTCAAGTTACTAATGTTAACCAGTTAAGGGATGTTTCCCCGACAGATTGGGCTTATGAAGCTCTTAGAAGTTTAGTCGATCGCTATGGCTGTATTGTCGGGTTTCCTAATCAAACTTATCGAGGTAGCACGCCCATAACTCGATACGAATTTGCTGCTGGTCTCAATAGCTGCTTAAATCAGATTGAGCGTTTAGTTGCCTCTAGTGAATCAATTATCAGAGAAGATTTAGATACATTAGAGCGATTAATTACAGAATTTGAGGCAGAACTAGCTATGTTAGGCAGCAGAGTCGATAACTTGGAAAGTCGGACTGCTTTCTTAGAAGATAATGCTTTTTCTACTACCACTAAGCTGAATGCCCAAATTGTTAACTATCTTCTAGGTACTTTTGGCGATGAAAAGCCAGATGGTAGTGATGTTGACGACCAAATTACTTTTAGTAGTCGGATTCGTCTCAATTTTGACAGTAGCTTTTCGGGACAAGATAGATTAAGAGTCCGCTTACAAGCAAGAAACATTACTAGTCCTGCCGAAGCTGGAGGTACTAATGCTTTAGCCTTAAACTTTGATGGTAGTGATGATAACGATGTCAAATTAAACGATCTTTACTACGTTTTTCCCGTCGGCGATCGAATTACTGTTTTAGCTGGTACTAATGGCGTTGATGTGGATGAAATTTTCCAGGTAGCTCCGACTATGGGATTAGCTTATGATAACCTTACTTTCGCTAATTCCTTAAATCCTCTAATTTACGGTAATGGTATTAGTGGTGGTGCAGGGGTTGGTGCAACTGTTGAATTAGTAGACTGGGCAAATATAGATATTGGTTACTGGGCAAACGATCCTGCCAATTCAGAAGAGGGAAGTGGGTTGTTTAACGGTAACTATGCTGCTGGAGCCAACTTAAACCTGGCTTTCTTAGATGAACGCTTAAATGTATCTCTGGCTTATCTCAGAGGATATCAGGGTGAAGGTAGTGGTTACGATCTTGCTGGCTTTGTGGGAACTGAAGCAGCTACCGATCCTTTTGAAGACCGTGCTAACTCTTCTGATAATTTCGGTGTTGCTACCAGTTTTCGGCTGATTGAACGACTTTCGATTGGTGGTTTCTTTGGTTATACTACAGCTTCTACTATTGATGACAACGCAGAAGCAGATATTATGGCTTGGAGTGCTTACGCCAGTTTTAGCGATCTACTAAAAGAAGGATCGGCTTTTCTGGTTACTTTTGGGCAAACTCCTACTCTAGTTGATTCTGAGGGTGATGCCCTAGATGATGACGAAGATTCACCTTATCTTTTGAGCTTAGAATATCAGTACAAATTAACTGACAATATTCAGATTACTCCTGGTGGTTATGTCTTATTTAACCCAGAGGGAGACTCAGATAACGATAATATCTATGTTGGGACGATACGGACTATTTTCAGTTTTTGACGCTCCCACTGATGAATCGGGGGATTCTCACTTCATTGGGACTAGCTCAGTTGTGGATTTTTCACGTCCACTTCTTCGACTAACAGTCCCTCCATGAGCAGTAGCCCTGCGCCCCAAGGCTAATAATCGTAGGGCTTCGTCTCGAATATT
>JASJDI010000048.1 GCA_030065155.1 Xenococcaceae cyanobacterium MO_188.B29 | reverse complement strand
GGTCTGATTCATTCACAAGTCAAAATCTGCTCAATTATTTTGCTTGATCGAGAGCGCAGATTTCTCTAAATGAAAATTGTTAGCGAATATTGTTACACAACTTATTTCTCTTCCAAAAGATGCCGTGAAAAGTCAGGGCAATATTATTCTGAGTATTTTGATTTTTAGCTGAAGGAACAAGCTGAGAAACACCAGTGCGTTTTTTAAGCAAAATTGGCTTGAGATGTTCTGGTAAGTTTTCTTGGGATTCAACATACTCAAAATCAACAGGAATCAATTTACGAGAACGAGTTCTTCCCGAACTAGCCCCATGTTCCCAAAGAATGGCATTCTTCCCTAAGTTAAAAGCTTTTTCAATATTCCTGCCATAGCCTAAACCATCATAAAACCCGATCGAAAAAGCGATCGCAGCTTTGTCATATATAGTATCTTTCATGCCTATGACATAATCGACCTGCTTTACTATTGCTTGAGCTTGGACTTCTGAATAACAGGCATTGAGCAATACACATTTGATCTGGGAAAACTCTCTAAATAAACCAGCTAGAGCTTCACTAGAAACCAACTTTTCTACTCCAGATGAATCTATACCAATCCAGTTTTGCCTTCTCCATGACCAGAAAAATGTACGATGTCTGGCTCATACTTTAGTAATGCTCTCCGAAAATCTCTTGGTCTAACATCCCACTTTTGAATTAACTCAAATTCATTAGATTGCCTAGATAGTTTCAAGGCTTCCTCGATTTCCCGTAATTCAGTATCTAGCTTCAAGCGAGAAGTTGACTGAGGATTAGCTGCAAGGAAAAGGATTTTCATTTAAATGCTGCTTACTCCGACACTTCAGTTTACAACATTTGCCTTGGTTAGAAAATTATAAGTATTTAAGCAAAATTATTTGTACATTCCATTTTTCCCTAACACCTAACACCTAACACCTAACACCTACCACCTAATACCGATCTCAACTATCCAATTAATGAGGACACGACTACTTACCATTCCAAATCTTCTGGGGAAATTTTGGTTTCATTATGCTTAATACCAATAATCTCCCCACTACGCATGGTAATAACCCGATCTGCCATCGCAGCAATACCAGCATTATGAGTAATTACCGCAATAGTTGTACCCAACTCCCGATTAACTCGCTGTAATACTTGCAATACTAATTTACCTGTTTGAAAATCTAATGCTCCTGTAGGTTCATCACATAATAACACCTGGGGACGTTTGGCAATCGCCCGTGCTATTGCCACTCTTTGTTGTTCTCCCCCTGATAATTGTGCCGGAAAATGATCGAGACGATGATCTAAACCCACTAATGCTAGGGCTTCTCTGGGGCGCATAGGATGAGAGGCGATTTCCGTTACTAGAGCTACATTCTCTCTTGCTGTCAGACTAGGGATTAAGTTATAAAACTGAAAGACAAAACCTACACATTCCCGTCGAAAGTTAGTCAAAGCGCGATCGCTTGCTTGGGTGAGATTTCGTTCGGCAAATATAACCTGTCCCGAGGAGGGAACATCCAAACCACCTAGAATATTAAGCAAAGTAGATTTTCCGCTACCAGAAGCACCCAGTAAAACCACCAACTCCCCTACCTGCAAATCGAGACTGACGTTTTTTAGTGCCTGAACAGAAACTTCTCCCATTTCATAAACCTTACTAATATTCTGCACATGAAACAGAGGTAATTGTTTACTATGATGGGAAAAATCGAATTGTTCTTGTCTACTTGAATATGTCACAGGTTCAATTAGTTAGGGATTAGTCGAAGGTTACTTCTGATTTTAGAAGAATTCGGTTGGGAACAAATTCAAAGAATCAGAACCTTTGCCTTTTTTGTCGTTTACTCTCATATAACATGTTATGTTAGAGTAAGAATAAAAACATGAATTTCAGCATTTATCTTAAAGACGAAATAGCAATGAAGTTGCAAGCGATCGCTGAAAAAGAACGAGTTTCGCGGAATAATTTGATTTCTGAAGCAGTAGAGCGTTTAATCGAAGAAAGAGAGTCTAGTTCTTGGGGAGAAGAAGTAATGAACTGGGAAGGTTGCCCTGAATTTGAGTTACCCAGTCACGATGATTTACTTCCGCCAGGCGAGGATATTTTTTAGTGGCTTTTTTACTCGATACTTGTACCGTTTCTGATTACATCAAAGGCGATCGATCGACGGTTGAAAGGCTTAAGCAGGAAAGTCCTATTAATATTTGTATCTCTACCATAACTGTTTTTGAAATTGAATTTGGTCTGCAACTTAAACCCAGTCTGAGAAAGAAAATTGAGCCTCAGTTGGAAATAATATATAGAAAAGTCAAGATTATTGATTTTTCTATGACTGAAGCTTATAAGGCAGCAGAAATGAGAAAAGATTTAAAACAAGCTGGCACTCTGATTGGCTTTTACGATCTTTTAATTGCTGCTACTGCTAAGGCAAACGATTTGATACTAGTTACCAGCAATGTTGATGAATTCGATCGGGTTGATGGACTAGAACTGGAAAGTTGGAGAAAAAGATGAGCGATCCCATTGGTAGTCCCAAAAAGGAAAGGTTGAATGTACAACTAAATTATTTAGTAAAAAATTTAAAATAAACAGAAACCAAGAATTCTTTAAAGGGGAAAAGGATCATTGTAATCGGATTAATCGTCACAATAATATTGCGAATATCTCTTTGAGCAAGATTGACAATCTGTTTAGCCACCCAATCCGCAGACATTACACCAATAGGATTAAGATTGCTTTTAAAAGGACCTAAAATTAACTTCCTAATTACACAAGGAGCATCAAGACGGCGTAAAGTAACTAAATCTCCTAAAGTTCTCTTGCTCAATTCATAAAGAGGACTAAAAGCAGGGTTTACTTCTGCTTCTGAAGTATTTACCCAAACTTCTTTACGGACGATATCTTCATTAGTACGAACTGTTTTGCAAAATAACTCCATTAATCGCCAACAGGATAGAGCATTAATCTCATAAGATTTAGCGATCGCTTCTTCTGTCCTCTCTCCGTGGACATTAATCCCATGATTGAGAATTAAAATATCTATCTTTTCTAATGCTGCTGCTAATTCTGCCTCTTTACCTACTTGCCAGGTTAAAGTTTTAATGGGTAATTCTTGACCATTAATTTCTAAAACAACATTAGATTGAGAAGAAGTTAAAGCAGTTACTTTTGCTCCTTTGAGGTGCAGTTGCTTGAGTAAAGCTTGACCTAAACTACCCGATGCACCTGTTACGGCAATTTTTTTTCCTTTCAGAGATAACGCTGTACCCATTAACTTATCTACTAAACTAATAGTCCCACAGAAGTAAGCATTTTGATTATCAAAGTGATGTCGCCAATGATAGGGACGATTAACAAACCAAGAAGCAGGTAAACTAGTAAAATCCCCTGGAAGATGGGTAATATCAGTCAATTCATCTGCGTAGGGTATGCCTGTCCCGCGAGCGATCGCTCCTAACAAAAAGCTTAAAGTATAAAGTGTGCCTGTACCAGCTAACCATTGAGGAGCAAAGCTAAAATTGGCGGCAAAAAACCAAAATAATAAGCTAAATGCTAGCATTACTAAAGCTTCAGGTACATCATTATACCAATGTGCCTGACGATAGATGGTATTACTGACCGTGGATAAATCTCGACGAAAAACACGATGATGCCAGACATGAAGACGATAAAGCGGTTGCCACAAATGAGACAGGACATGATAAACATCCCTGACTAGCTCCACCCATACCACAGAGCTAATGGCGATCGCCAAACCTAGATAAACATTAATCATATGTAATCTTTATTTTTATAAATTAAACTTAATTCAAGCTTATTAAGCTAAATTCGACAAAAATCAACTTAACCCCAAAAAGTATAAACCCTAATATAGAAAGGAAATCAATATTTTATAACTCATAAGCAGATTAAAACTTTGTCAAGAAATTTAATATAGTTCGATACAATTAGAACAATGCTTTCCTTTCTCTAGGTACAAACACACAATAGATTATGGCAGATAAATACTGCTCAGAAACAGAATCCGACCAAGAATTCGATCCCATTGGCTCTTTTTTGTCAGAGTGGTCCGATCCCGAAGACGAAGAAGAAGAATTTAGAAGTGACTTTTTTCAAGGACTTTCAGGACGTAGACGCAAAGCTGCTCTACTTTTAATGAGTATTTGGGTATTTACCATCGCCTTGCATTTGCTTTCTTGGGGTTACTTAGTGGTTATTACTCTAACAGGATTAGTAGGAATGAAAGCTTTAAGCTTTTTAGTTGCTAAACCAGAATTACCACCTCAATCTCTAGATGACTCCAATTTAGCAGATGCTCCCCCAGTCTCGTTAGTAGTGGCTGCCAAAAACGAGGAAGCAGTCATTGCTAATTTAATTGCGATGTTATGTGAGCTTGACTATCCTACCGATAAGTATGAAGTATGGGCAATTGACGATCACAGCAGCGATCGCACTCCCGAAATATTAGATAAACTTGCTCTAGAATACCCTCAGCTTAAAGTAGTCCATCGCCCTGCCAATGCTGGTGGTGGTAAATCAGGCGCGTTAAATCAAGTCATGTCGGAGATTAAGGGAGAAATTGTTGGGGTATTTGATGCTGATGCTGCCATTCCCAAAGATTTATTGCGTAAAGTAGTACCAATGTTTGCAGAGGCAGAAGTAGGAGCAGTCCAAGTCAGAAAAGCGATCGCCAACAGTGGAGAAAACTTTTGGACTAAAGGGCAAACAGCAGAAATGGCTCTAGACAGCTATATGCAGCAGAAACGGATTGCTGTTGGTGGCATTGGTGAGTTGAGAGGTAATGGTCAATTTGTTCGTTGTTCAGCTTTGAATAGTTGTGGAGGCTGGAATGAACAAACAATTACAGACGATTTAGATTTAACTATCCGCTTACATCTAGATAACTGGAAAATTGATTTTTTGCTTACTCCTCCCGTACAAGAAGAAGGAGTTACCACCGCGAAAGCATTATGGCATCAGCGTAACCGTTGGGCAGAAGGAGGTTATCAACGCTATCTAGATTATTGGCGGTATATTTTTAACTCACCTATGGGTTTCCGCAAAAGAATCGATTTACTTGCTTTTTTGTTGCTGCAATATCTTCTACCCACAGCTACCATACCCGATTTGGTAATGGGTATAACTCGTCATCGTTTACCGATGCTTGCTCCTTTGAGTGGGGTGTTTCTCTCCTTTGCTTTTTGGGCAATGTTCCAAGGTTTAGTGCGTACTCGTACTGAAGAAAAACTAACTTTCCTAAGTCTACTTAATCTTGTTGGGCAAACTATCAGAGGAATGATTTATATGTTGCACTGGCAAATAATTATGCCCAGTATTACTGCTCGGATGTCTGTTCGCCCTAAAAAGTTAAAATGGGTTAAAACAGTTCATGAAGGTGCTGTTGACTGCTCTGCACAGATATAAGTAGATAGGCTTAATTAAGTTTAAAACAGGGGGAAAATAGGGGAGATAGGGAAGGTGGGGGAGATGTAGGAGAAATAAAGCGTTTCTATTTTATAGTTGATTGTGTCTAGATACTTAGAACAAGCTAAAAGCTAAGAGCTAACACGATCGAGATTGTTGATTTATGTAATAATAGATCCTCTGTACTAAAAAAGTCTTAATATGAGTAGTTTTCATCTGCAAGCACCTTTTCAAGCTACAGGAGATCAACCAGACGCGATCGCGCAACTAACCACGTCTATACTAGAGGGTAATCGCTTTCAAACTCTTTTGGGAGCTACGGGTACAGGAAAGACTTTTTCGATCGCCTCTGTAATTGAGAAAGTAAGTAAACCCACTCTAGTATTAGCCCATAATAAAACTCTGGCTGCCCAATTATGTAATGAGTTACGGCAATTTTTCCCTGACAATGCAGTAGAGTACTTTATTAGCTATTACGATTACTATCAACCAGAAGCCTATATTCCCGTTACCGATACCTACATAGAAAAAACTGCTTCTATTAATGATGAAATTGACATGTTGCGCCACTCCGCAACGCGATCGCTGTTTGAAAGAAAGGATGTTATTGTTGTAGCCTCCATTAGTTGTATCTATGGTTTAGGGATGCCAGCAGAATACTTAAAAGCAGCTATCCCGTTAGAAGTAGGAGAAGAAATCGATCAACGGGAGTTACTCAGGGATTTAGTCTCGGTACAATACCGTCGTAATGATATGGATATCGAACGGGGTAGATTCCGAGTTAAAGGAGATGTTTTAGAGATAGTTCCAGCATACGAAGATCGTATCATTCGCATCGAATTTTTTGGTGATGAAATAGAAGCCCTCCGCTATATCGATCCTGTCACGGGAGAGATCTTACAAAGTTTACCCAGAATTAGTATTTATCCAGCCCGTCACTTTGTTACCCCCGAAGAAAGATTAGAACAAGCTTGTCAAGATATCAAAAATGAATTAGAAGCCCGTTTAGTAGAATTAGAAAAAGCAGGAAAACTTTTAGAAGCACAGCGTTTAGAACAACGCGCCCGCTACGATTTAGAATTACTACAAGAAGTTGGTTATTGTAATGGCGTAGAAAATTATTCCCGTCATTTAGCTGGCAGAAATCCAGGAGAACCACCAGAATGTTTAGTAGATTATTTCCCCGATGATTGGTTATTGGTAGTCGATGAATCTCATGTAACTGTACCGCAAATTCGCGGGATGTATAATGGCGATCGAGCGAGAAAACAAGTTTTAATTGAACATGGTTTTCGCCTTCCCTCCGCAGCAGATAATCGTCCCTTAAAATCAGAAGAATTTTGGCAAAAAGTAAATCAATGTATTTTTGTTTCTGCTACTCCTAGTAAGTGGGAAATAGAACAGTCGGAAGAGAAAATTATTGAGCAAATTATTCGCCCAACTGGAGTAATCGATCCAGAAATTTTTGTTCGTCCCACAGAAGGACAAGTAGACGATCTTTTCGGGGAGATAAAAACCAGAATTAAGCAGCAAGAAAGGGTGTTAATTACTACCCTAACTAAGCGTATGGCTGAAGATTTGTCTGAGTATTTTCAAGAAAGAAATATTAAGGTTCAGTATCTCCATTCGGAGATTAAATCAATTGAAAGGATTGAAATTTTACAAGCTTTAAGAGAAGGTGAGTTTGATGTCTTAATTGGGGTTAATTTATTGCGAGAAGGATTGGATTTACCAGAAGTATCTTTAGTCGCTATTTTAGATGCAGATAAGGAAGGTTTTTTGCGTTCTGAAAGTTCCATTGTGCAAACTATCGGTAGGGCAGCACGTCATGTGAGCGGGCAAGCGATTCTCTATGCTGACAATTTAACTGGTAGCATGGCAAGAGCGATCGAAGAAACAGAAAGAAGACGTAATATCCAAATTGCTTACAATAAAAGACATAATATTACTCCTAAGCCTATTGTTAAGAAGTCTGCTAATTCTATACTGGCTTTTCTTGATATTTCTCGCCGTTTAAATGCAGAACAATTGGAGGAAGTTTATCAACAATCTGATGAGTTACCGTTAGAGAAAATTCCTGAATTAATTGAGCAGTTAGAGGCAAAAATGAAGGATGCTGCTAAAAATTTGGAGTTTGAGGAGGCAGCTAAGTATCGCGATAGGATTAAGGGTTTGCGCGATAAATTGTTGGGTAAAAGATGAACGCTGATGGTTTGATAGATAAACTCTATCTACTAAAAATCTCAATAGGGACTCTCATAAAAAACATAACTAGTCGAATAATCACTGAACTCAAAGTAAACCTTTCTTTCCCCCTCATCCACCTTAAAATTTTGATTCAAATCTAAATACCCATAACCAAATCGATAAGGACGAACATTTCTTTTATCCACAGTGCCATGAGCAGTACTTAATTTACTGATTTTAATAAAACGATTGACTAACTTCTCCCCAGCATAAATATCCAAAACCCCATTAGTACCAGTCCAGTTTTGAATTTCTCTACCGATAATATTTTGGGTTTCTTGAGTGCAACCTGCAAGTAGCAATACAGCTGATAAGATAAAAATATTTTTTTTCACTTTTTTTGCTTATTATTTTTGGTGTTACGACGATGATAACTAAATCGAAAAACCAATAATAGAATCAGCAGACAGATTTATCCAAATTTTAAAGCGGGTAACGCGATTCGAACGCGCGACATTCACCTTGGCAAGGTGACGCTCTACCGCTGAGCTATACCCGCATTCTACCGAAGTTCCTTAACGGAACGGCAAAATACACAGATTAAGGCAATTACTAGACTGTGCTGTTTTATTGCCAAGATATATTATGACAGACTGTTAAAAGTTTTGCAAGAAATTTTTGAAATCGCTGACACATATACGCAGTTTAGTAACTTGATTTGTCATAATTTGCTATCTTATGCTTGTTGGGCATTAAAAAAAGTGGCTAAAATAACTAAAATTTCCAGTTCAGTTCCAGACCGATAACCTCCGCATGACCCTCAAACTCACCCTTGAGATTACCAGTTAGTGGTTCTGACTTGTTAATAGAGCGGTCTTCAAAAAAAATGTAGACATAGGCAAAGTCAAGGCTGAGGGACGAGGATGGCTGATAGCTAAAACCAAGTGCCAGCCAATTGCGCTCGCCATCGGGAATGCGAGCGGTAGTAAATTCGTCTTTAACAGGACCGGAATCGTAAGCCACGCCAGCCCTTAACTTCCAAGCATCACTAGCCTGATAATTTACTGCTAGTCCAAGTCGGAGAGTATCTTCCCAGTTTTCTGGCTCAACGGTATCTAGCTGAGCAGGATTATCAAAGGTAATTCGCAGTTCTCGAAAACGACTCCAGTTTGTCCAGGTGATATCTCCCATAATTGCCCAATGCTCACTTAGTTGTTGATAGATACTCAAAGAGAGAGAATCTGGTAACTTAAAACTGCTTCAGCATCACTATCTAAAAACTGTCCTCTATTTGTAAGTACTTGAGCAGTATTAGGGACGGTAAAATCCGCATCTCCTTGAAGCTCATGAGTAATATCAGAACGGTATGCCAGACCAATACGGGTATTATACGAAATCCGATTGTCAAAATCCCCCTATAATTATTTGTCTTTTCTCCCTCTGCTCCCCTGCTCCCCTGCTTACAAGGGTAGACTTTTTACATTTAAGCCTAAAATCAAGATAAGGGAGACAAGGAGGACAAGGAAGACAAGGGGGAAATGCTGATTTTTTCTTTCAGATTATAGTAAGCACTCGCCTCTTTGTTAAAAACCTACCCTTGTGAGCTACTCCCTACTCCCTACTAACTACTCACCAGATCGCTCGGAGGGAATAGCAGCAATAATCGCATCAATAACTTTAGCGATCGCAATAATTTCTAAACCTATATCTTCGGGTAAACTTTGACCTTTAGGCACGATCGCTCGTTTAAAACCTAGTTTAGCTGCTTCTTTAAGTCTCAGTTCCATTTGGGAAACTAGGCGTACTTGCCCACCTAAACCGACTTCGCCGATTAAAACCGTGCGAGGATCGACAATGCGATCGCGAAAACTAGCGACTATGGCTACTGCCATCCCTAAATCCGCAGCAGGTTCTCCTACTCCTAATCCTCCTGCCGAAGCGACATAAGCATCTAGTTTGGATAGGGGAATACCGACTCTTTTTTCTAAGACTGCTAAAATTTGTTGCAAGCGACTGTAATCTACTCCTGTCGTGGAACGTCGAGGAGAAGTATAACTGGTAGGACTAACTAAAGCTTGCAATTCCACCACGATAGGACGAGTACCTTCACAAGCCACAATTGTTGCCGTACCAGGGGCTAATTCATCTCGATTGCCCAGAAATAACTCAGAGGGGTTATCGACCTCTACTAAGCCTTTATCTGCCATTTCAAAGATACCAATTTCGTGGGTGGCACCGAAGCGATTTTTAACTGAGCGCAAAAGACGATGAGAAGCGTATCGATCGCCTTCAAAGTATAGTACTGTATCTACCAAATGTTCTAATACTCGTGGTCCGGCGATCGCTCCTTCTTTGGTAACATGACCAACGATTAGTAAGGTAATATTTTCCCGTTTACCTACTTGCATTAAAGCTGAGGTACATTCCCTTACCTGGGCGACAGAACCTGGGGCAGAAGTTAGAGAAGAAAAATGAAGAGTTTGAATACTATCAATAACAGCTACCTGGGGCTTTAAAGATTCTAATTCCCGCAGAATTTCTTCTAAATCTGTTTCTGGTAGAACGTATAAATCATTATCTGGTTTTTCTTCTGGTTTTGGGGCTGATTTGCTTTTTTTACTGCCATTCCCATTAGTTGTTTCCCCTTCAGAAGGTAATACCCCTACTCCTAAACGAGATGCTCTTAACTTAACTTGTTGTCCTGATTCTTCGGCAGAAACATATAAAATACGGGATAATCGCTGAGATAGTTGATTGGCTACTTGCAATAATAAAGTAGACTTACCAATACCAGGATCTCCACCGATTAGGACTAATGCCCCAGGAACTATACCCCCTCCCAATACTCGATCTAACTCTCCGTAGCCAGAAGGAAATCTAGCTTGAACATCATTATTAATTTGCGAAAATTTTAACGATACTCTCGGTTTGGCAGTTTTATCTGCCCTACCACCAGATCTAGTATTCGATTGCCAACCGCCACGACTAAAGCCAGAATTCTTCTGCTCGATCGGTTCTTCAGAAATTGTGCCATAAGAATCACATTCTTTGCAGTAACCAAACCACTGAGTATACTCTGCTCCACACTCGCTACAAACATAAATCTGTTTGGACTTTGCCATTTTATTTTTTAATAAAAATTAAGAAAAACTGGGGAATTTGCCAACTAATATATAAGACTCTTAAAGAATTCTAAACAGCAGAAAAGATGAAGTAAATCTGAAAAAAGACAAAAATCAGCACAATCAATTGGAAACTCTTACAAAATAGGACATCATTAAAGATATATTCTAGAAACAAAGGTACGCAAAATTTAACTTAAAGATTAGTAAAGATATATGAATCAAGGAGTGTAAAATAACTTGGAAACTCATAAAGAAAAAATTTTAGTTGTTGATGACGAAGCTAGCATCCGTCGTATTTTAGAAACTCGTTTATCTATGATTGGCTATGATGTAGTCACTGCTGCTGATGGCGAAGAAGCTCTAGAAACTTTTCGTATTTCGGAACCAGATTTGGTTGTTCTCGATGTCATGATGCCCAAATTGGATGGGTATGGTGTTTGTCAAGAACTACGAAAAGAATCAGACATTCCCATTATTATGTTAACCGCTTTGGGTGATGTAGCCGATCGCATTACGGGTTTAGAATTAGGAGCAGATGACTATGTGGTTAAGCCTTTTTCTCCTAAAGAATTAGAAGCAAGAATTCGTTCTGTACTCAGACGAGTAGATAAAAACGGTGCGCCTGGTATTCCTAGTTCGGGAGTAATTCATGTTGGTTCGATCAAAATTGATACCAATAAACGTCAAGTGTATAAAGGAGATGAACGTATCCGTTTAACAGGGATGGAATTTAGTTTACTAGAGTTACTGGTTAGTCGCTCTGGTGAACCGTTCTCTCGTTCAGAAATTCTTCAGGAAGTTTGGGGATATACTCCCGAACGTCATGTGGATACTCGCGTAGTTGATGTTCATATCTCTCGTTTAAGAGCTAAATTAGAAGATGATCCTAGCAACCCAGAATTAATTCTCACTGCTAGAGGAACAGGCTATTTATTTCAAAGAATTTTAGAACCAGGAGAAGATTAGTAGACTGCTTGTGTCTATTCCTAATTAATCGGGTTCGGAAGACAAGGGAGAAATTAATTAATAATTTACTTTTGCCTATAGGTCTAGTTTTGATTTTAAGTTGATTTTATGCTTGGGAATGACTGAAAAAATAGATGGCAAAATCCGATTCTAATCGAGTATTGCGCTTACTACCAATCTTCGCAGGAGGATTGGCTGGTATGCTGCTGTTAGTTAATCGTTTGTTAACTGTACAGCTTACTCAATCTCAAGCCCGTTCAGATGCTCTGGGTATAATTGAAGGCGCGGTTTTAATCTTAGTTGGTTTGATCTGGCAACAGATTCAACCGCGATCGCCTGATGTGGTAACTTTGATTGGGGAAGAAGGTTTTGAATTAACTCCAGATTTGCCCGACACTATTAAAACTGAATTAGCTTGGGCTTCTCACCTTCTTTTAACTAATACAGTGACTCGCTCGATCATTGTCTACTATCAAGATAAGACTTTATTAAGAAGAGGAATATTAGGAAAAAAATCTCAGGTAACACCAGGTGCAATTTTAAAAAAAGTTTTAGACAAACAAAAAGCTATTTATTTAGTTAATCTTAATCTTTATCCAGGTAAAGTAGAATTCGATTATTTGCCAGAAAATACCCAGGGTATAATTTGTCAACCAATGGGTAGTAAGGGTGTATTGATTTTGGGTGCTAATGCTCCTCGAAGTTACACTAAGCAAGATGAAAAATGGGTAGAAGGTATTGCCGATAAATTAGCTGAAAGTTTGAAAGTATTGTCTTTATGAATAAAACTAAATCGTTTTTTTGTTTATCCAAAGTCCAAAAAAATTATTAACCTAAAAAAACTCAAAAAATCTTAAGACAACTTAAAAAAAGCCCCAATCTATTTCAGACTGGGGATTTATTAATACGAATGTGAGAAGAAGTCTTTATCTTATCTTATATTTTACAATTAAGTGGTATTGGATACAACTTAATTAACAATCATTAGGACAATTGATAAGGACTAGTTAGTTTTTCTAATTGGTTGACCAGTAGACTGAGGAATAAGCCAACATCTGTGACTACACCGACGGATTCTACCGAACCGCGATCGCTTAACTTGGTTACTACCGCAGGGTTAATATCGACACAAACCATTTTTACTCCCGCAGGAGTCATATTCCCTACACCAATAGAATGCAACATAGTAGATAGCATCAAGATCATGTCTGTCCCTTCTAATAAACGGGCATATTCTGCTTGCGCTTTAATTAAATCCATTTCTGTATCTGGAAGAGGGCCATCATCACGAATTGAGCCAGCTAAACAGAAGGGAATGTTATTCTTAACACATTCATACATTACTCCTTTAGGTAATACTCCCTGCTCTACTGCTTGAGCAATACTCCCACAGCGACGAACAGTATTAATTACTTTGAGATGGTGACGGTGTCCTCCTCTAACGGGTACTCCTTTTTGCATATCTACCCCTAAAGAAGTTCCCATTAAAGCTTGTTCAATATCATGAACAGCGATCGCATTACCACCTAAAAGGGCTTGAACATAACCATTTCTCATTAAACTGGATAGATGCTGCGCTCCTCCTGTATGAATCACTACAGGGCCAGCCGTTACCACTACTTTACCACCGCGATCGCGGATTTGGCGTAGTTCCCAGGCAATTTGCTCCACAACTAATTCAACTCTACGTTCACTAGATACCCCAGCCCCCATAAAGCTAAATTCTTGAGTAGTTCTTTGTTCTCGTGATTCTGTTTTTCTGGCGGTACGAATACCATCTACATCGACAACTACGCGATCGCCTATGGCTAAATCTCGTAAAATTTTACAACTAGCAGTAGTTTGACCATTGGTTTCCCTAACTACGATCGCTGCATCCATGCGTTGCTCTTGAACTCTGCTCCACTCGCCATTTACCCTTACTTCTGTTGGGTAAATGGTAGTAACATAAAAGTCATCAGGAGCAACTCCTGCTTTGGTAACGGTTTCAATCTTAACATCACATACTTCTTGGGGAGGAGCAACAGCACCTAGATCGATTAATTGTCTAGAAATTTCTTCCATCAGTTGATGAGAAGGAGCAGATACCCTAACATCAGCTACAGAAGTACTTTGTCTTTCGATGCCTAAGTTAAAGTTAAGTACTTTAAAACTACCCCCATTATCCACAACTAAGTCGAGGGCTGTATTCATAATTCCCGCATCTAATAGATGTCCTTCCATACGGAGAATTCGACTTTCGATCGGGGTATTGGCATGAACATCTTCTAAAACAGGTTCAGTTATTCTCAGAGTAAGACATTTAGCTGCACCACCAGCTTTGAGAAATTCTGTTAGTGGGGTTTCAATAATATTAAAACCAACTTCTTGCAGACTTTCCTTTAGGCGATCGCTCGCCTTGTTCATTACAATAGTTTGGTTAACATTAACTGCATTGCAAGCAAAATTAACCGCATCTGCTTCTTCAATGGTAATTCGCTTCTCCACAGGGACGCGCATTTCAATCAGATGATTAGAGTAAGAATCGAAAGCTCCAGGATAATAAAGTAAGTATCCTCCTGTTAGAGGGCAAAAACAAGTATCGAGATGATAGAAACGTTCATCGATTAGATGTAAAGAGAGAACTTCAATATCCAACCATTTAGCCAAATAGGGATGAGAATCTAACTCGGAACGAAAACCATATCCTGCCCATAGCCAACGCCCTTCTCGATCTAACAGAGCATCTCCTGCACCCTCAAAGGGTAAATCTTCGTCCAATTCGTAAACAGTAAAACCATTGTCCTCAAACCATTGTTTGAAATGAGGTTCTTCTCCTTGTCTTTCTTCGTGGAAAAAACGACTTAGAACTACATTGTCTCCTAAGACTAAACCTGCATTAGCAGTAAAAACCATATCAGGCCAACCCTTTTGAGGATTAACTAGATCGACAACTGCTACATCTTTGAGAACATGATGCAATTTTTGCCATTGTTCCACAGCCCGATCTCGGGAAGACTTATGGATATTCCCTTCCATCCAGGGATTAATTACATAGTCCACGTCGTAGTGGTCGGGAGGACACATGAGGATACGAATAGATTCTGCCATAATAATCTAGTTTGTCAGTCAATCTTTACAAGACTTGCGATGATTTAAATCCAGCTTTTACCTCGGAAGAGGGTTATCGTCAACCTGTGCATTTAATGCCTATGTGACGATAACCAAGCACAAATAGCTTTACACTTGTCGAGTGCTTTTTAGGCTCAAAAGCTACAGAAGAGCAACTTCCCATATTACCTATTTTTGGGAGTGTTAAAGCTATAGTTGATTATTCTTAATCAAAAATCAAATCTATTCAATTTATTGAGAATCTTTGTAATAATTATGAGAAGTTAGTATTGCTTAAATTCTCTATTTCCCCATACTATAGAAAATTATTTTAATATCTATACTAAATTAAATTGTTTTACTGATAGCTGATTGCTTTGTAGCTCAAAGAATTTAGTCTTGTTATATTTACCCTCAAATAATAATAATTAGCATTTATTTTAAATTTACTTAATTGAGAATATATAGCAAAAGTAGTAAGATAATTAACCAATCGTTAATCATACTCTCGGTTGATTAACACAATTTACTCAAAGGAAGCATAGATTAAGACAAATGAAGAAACTTTCCCGACGGATGTTTATTGGTGCTGGTACAGCAGCTACAGTAATAACATTGAGTCAATTGAGTCAAACTCGGAGAAGTGTAGCTCAGACAAAAGAAGTAAACGTTTACTCATCTCGTCATTACAATACAGATGACGAATTATATGATGGGTTTACTCGTCAAACAGGAATTAAAGTAAACTTAATTGAAGGTAAAGACGACGAATTAATCGAACGGATTAAAAGTGAGGGTGTTAACAGTCCTGCTGATATTTTAATTACAGTTGATGCGGGTCGTCTGTGGCGAGCAGAACAAGCAGGTCTTTTTGCTCCTGTAGAGTCTTCAATCTTAACTGAAAAAATTCCTGCTAATCTACGTAGTCCCGATAATCTGTGGTTCGGGATGAGTAAACGAGCAAGAGTATTTATGTATAACAAGGATCGAATTAAGCCTTCAGAACTATCTACTTATGAAGATTTAGCCGCTCCTAAATGGAGGGGTAAAATTGCCATTCGCTCTTCTGGCAATATCTACAATCAATCCCTAGTTGCTGGCTTAATCGAAGTACATGGAGAAGAAGCAACGGAACAATGGTGTAGAGATCTAGTTGCTAATTTTGCTCGTCCTCCTGAAGGTAATGATAGAGCGCAAATTGAAGCAGCAGCAGCAGGTATAGCCGATATTTCTGTGGCTAATACCTATTATTTACCTCGTTATGCTAAAGATAGCGATCCAGCTAAACAAGCTATTTTTGAGAAAGTTGGCGTGTTTTTCCCCAATCAAAATGGTAGAGGTACTCACGTAAATATTAGTGGTGGTGGCATGGTGAAAACTGCACCCCATAAAGAGGAAGCGATCGCTTTTCTAGAATACATGGTTAGTTCTAAAGCCCAAGAGTTTTTTGCCTTAGGCAATAACGAATACCCCGTAGTTGAAGGTGTACCTATCGATTCTGTAGTAGCTAGTTTTGGTGAATTTAAGATGGACACTACTAATGTGTCTTCTTACGGTGCTAATAATGCTCTAGCAGTAAAAATTATGGATCGGGCTGGTTGGAAATAATCAGTTTTTCTTAGATTGCCAGCAATACTTGTTTACTTAGTAAAAGCTATAGTTATTTTCCATAAAACAGATGATTTACATAGGGACGAACTACTTATTCGTCCCTAAAATTATTAGACTGCTTGCATCAGTCCTAGATTGAGCGTTTGAGGAAGATTCGGGAGTGTGGGAGGTATGGGAGGTGTGGGTAGTGTGGGGAGCAATTTCTCCCTCATCTCCCATACCTCCCTTGTCCTCCTGTCTCCCATGTCTTACCCTTCCCTTGAATTTATTTATGCAGAAGGTCTATTTTACGCCCCAATGGCTATTTGTTCTAACCAGGAAATTTATTTTCTTTGATTTCCTGAGCAAATTCTGTTACTGCATGAGTAATGATTTCTCTCAGATTGACATAAGATTTAGCAAAAGGTGGTTGTTTTAATGATAATCCTAGTAAATCCGCAGTTACTAACACTTGTCCATTACAGTGTACTCCTGCACCAATACCAATAGTGGGAATGGGAACTTTAGCAGTAATAGTAGCAGCTAAATCTTGAGGAATATGTTCTAAGAGAAGAGCAAAAGCTCCGGCATCTGCTAGAGCGATCGCTTCTGCTAAAATGCGATTAGCCTCATACACAGTTTTCCCCTGTTGCTTATAGCCAAGAAGACGAACCGATTGAGGAGTCAAACCAATGTGTCCCATGGTAGGAATACCCATAGCTGTTAATTCTGCTACTGTTTCCACCATACGAGGATAACCACCCTCTACTTTAACTCCAGAGACTCCCGTTTCTTTTAATATTCTTCCTGCTGAATGAATAGCCTGAGAAATACTTTCTTGATAAGTTAAAAAAGGCAAATCGCACAGTACCAAAGCCCGCTTTACTCCTCGACAGACAGCAGCAGCATGATAAATCATTTGATCTAGGGTGACAGGTAAGGTAGTAGAATGCCCTAGAGCTACCATCGCCAAAGAATCACCCACTAGAATTATGTCTGTTCCTGCTTCATCTAATACATGAGCCAGGCTATAATCCCAGGCTGTAAGAGCAACGATCGATCTATTCTCTTTTTTCCATTTGCTCAACTGTTGGATAGTAACTGCCATAGGTGGGATCTTAGTTTATGTCTAGTTTGGATTAATAAAGAAAAATTGATTTAGGTAACTTATGCTTGTAATTGTACATTTTCTCTGGATAGCATAGCCAGTGAGTTCAAAGACGATCATTGTAAAGATTAGGGGCGAACGGCTGTTCACCCGTACAAGTAGTTAGTAGGGAGATGAAGATCGGGGGAAAACGGTTAAATGAGCCAGAATTTTGTTTAAATGATATTTAGTCGAGAAAATACTGTTTTGGTTGTAACTTATGAGTTTAGCTGTAATTAAATTTTCTTCCGAAGATTGTGGTATTTGCCATAAAATGTCGTTTTATGATCAAAAAGTGGCTAAAGAACTGGATTTGGATTTTATTGATGTAAAAATGCAAGATACGGCTACTTATCGCAAATATCGTAAAATTCTGTTATCTCAATATCCTAATAAAGAAGAGATGGGTTGGCCTACTTATCTTGTTTGTGATTCTCCTGAAGGAGATTTTACAATTATTGGAGAAGTGAAAGGGGGTCATCCAAAAGGAGAGTTTCGCCAACGTTTAAAGGATGTAATCAACGATGGTGACAATTAACTAGTCATCAATTTCAATTAGTTTATTTTTAGCTGATAACCCTGCTTTAATTGTTATTTGCTTTTTACCAACTTGAAAATGTTTAGCTAACAAATTAATTAGTTCTTGATTGGCTTTACCATCTACTGGCGGAGATTTTAATCTAATTATCCAAGTGCCATCTTCGGATTGCTCAATTTTCTGTTGCTTAGAGTTAGGCTTTACTTTTACCTGAATTTTCATTTTTGTTTGTTTTCATTTGTGCATTGGCAATAAAATTATTTTGACAAATCAAACGATTTGAGATAAGCCTATTTGCCTTCTAAGTATTTATCCCAATATGGTAAATAAGTAATTCTATTTAATTGAATAGTAAGGGAAATTACATCAGTTGAGGAGTTTGGAGTAACTGAGATTTTAGCTGTTAGACTAAGGGAAATTTCGCTAAATAATTAATTTGAATCACTCAAATTATCGCTTTTTATACTAAACTTATTTATCCAGAAAATAGTCAAGTATAAATTGTTAATTATTTGCTCTAATTGGCTCTGATTTAAAGTAAAACACTATTAATCTGGTTATCGTGCAATGACCAAGCATTGAACATTGATAAATGCTAAATGTTCAGTGAAATGAAATAACCTAACTAAAATAGCTGGTTATTGAGAAAATATGACCATGAAACAACCATCTGATTATGGTAAAGACAAAGAGTCCGATCTGACAAGGGAAAGTAAAGTACACTTTCTCAAACATAAAAAGAGATCGCGAAAAAAAATACTAATTGCATCAATAGTACTACTAGCTGGTATTAGTGGCGGTTTAGCCTATGGATGGTTATCGATTCAGCGTAAATTAATTCCTTTAATTCAAACTGAATTAACTGACTATCTACATCGTCCCATAGAGATTGGTCAGCTAACTAGTATATCTCCTTTAGGAATACGTTTTGGTAAAACTAATCTTCCTGCTACGGACACTAATCCCGATCGCTTAATTGCCGAAGCTATACGGGTAAACTTTTCCCCCTGGCAATTTTTGCTTAAGCGAGAGCTAGTATTGCATCTTACTATTATTAAACCTGATGTATATATAGAACAAGATGAAAGAGGAATTTGGACTCCTACGGATTTTGGGACAGAAGAAGAAGAAGAATCAGATAGTTGGCTAGAAATTGAAGTAAAAACCCTTAGCATAAGAAATGCCGATGTTACTTTAGTTGCTCGTTCCGAAACTAAAGAACTTAATCCTCCAGTACCGCTAAAACTCGATCGCGCCAAGGCTACTTTTTTGCCCGAACAAGACATGACGAGGTTTGAGGTTGCTGGCAAAATCAAACAGGGGGGAAGACTAAAAGTTAAAGGCAAGGTTATTAACGATACGGGAGATATCGATTTAAACCTGGTTGGAAAAAAATTAGCTGCCCAAGCGATAGCTAATCTTGTTATCTTACCTCTAGAACTACAAGAGGGTAAACTAGACAGCAAACTAGATATTAAACTACCTAGACATCAAAATCCTCAACTTTCAGGCACTGCTAATTTAGATGAGGTACAATTTCAGCTAGCTGAATTAGCTAAACCCTTTACTAAAAGTAAGGGTAGGTTACGCTTTGATGGTTATAAGATTGAGATCGATCGCGTTAGCACTTGGTTAGGTGAAGTTCCTGCGGTAGCCGAGGGTGTCGTAGATACAGAGGAAGAAGGAAATTATCAGATAGAAGCCAGTACTAAGCCAGTCGAAATAGATAAAGTAATAGAAGCCTTAGAATTAGAAAAACCTGAGATTGCGATCGACGGTAAAATCAAAGCAGACTTAAATGTGACTGGTGTACTTCTCAACCCCCAAATTAATGTTGCTGCTGTCACTACTACTAATACTCGCATCGATAAAGTAGACTTTAAAGCGATTAATGCCAATTTAGATTTAATTGATAACTATCTCTGGGTACGACAGTTTACAGGAACTCCTCAAGTTGGTGGGCAAGTTAAGGGAACAGGTAGAATCCAGCTAGATGGTAGACAAAACCTTTTCTTTGACGTGCAAGCCCAAAATGTACCAGGAAACAAAGTTTTTCGTAATTATAATGATAATCTACCCATCGAGATTGGTTTAGTTTCGGGTTCAGCCAAATTTGTAGCCCAAGCTGACGATCTTATTAGTAGTCTCCAGGCATTGGATGGAGAAGCTAGCTTTCCTCTGGGAGGAGGAACAGCAATTATTGATAACTTTAATTACTTACCTGGAGGTTGGCAATCAGAAATTACCACGAAAGATGTGGATTTTGCTAGTCTGCCTATTGGTAAAAATAGTGCAGAAAATATTGGTAAGGGTAAAGTAAATACTACCTTAAAAGTTACAGGTAATAAAGGTTCTTTTGCTTTAAATGAAATGAAGGCTGAGGGGATAGCTAGTCTTACTACCGTTGGTGGTAAAGTTGATGTTCCTAATCTAAGTTTGGCAGCAGGAAGATGGGTTGCTGATGCCAATACTTCCCGATTAAACCTTAACCAAGTATTTCCTGAACTTCCCCCAGAATTTGATGGTTTAGTCACAGGTACATTTGAGTTGACTGGAAATGTCGAAGGAGAAACCGAAATTGATGGGGTAGGTAATCTTAATTTAGCTGAGGGGGAAGTAGCTGTTACCGACTTACAAATTCGTGGAGATGCCTGGCAAGCCAAGGCGCAAGCTAATAATTTAAAACTAAAAGAATTAAATTCCGAGACTCCCGATCAATTTGCTGGCTTAGTAGATGGAACATTTGAACTATCAGGAGATGTCAATAATATTGTACCTGAAGCAATTATTGCTAAAGGAGATGGTAGTTTAACCCTACCTGAAGGAGTCTTTGCTGCCAATAATTTAGTGATCGCAGATGGTAGATTTACAGCAGTAGTGATACCCCAAGGAGTAGATTTAAGTTTGTTTGCCGATCCTGGTGCGGAAGACGATCTGATCCTGAATGGGGAACTAGGGGGAAAACTCAATCTAACCGGGAAAATCGATCGTCTTTCTCCTCCTGATGTTCAAGCGATCGGGAATGTTACCTTTAGTGAAGGAATCGATCTCCTAGAACAACCTTTCTCAGCAGCAATAGAGTGGGATGGTAAACGCTTAGATGTCTTATCAGCAGAAGGAGAAGGATTAGAAGCGAAAGGTTATATAAATATAGACAAATCCTTTTTTTCCGATATCCCCGATAAATTAGCAGCCGTCAATTATTTTTATTTTGATGTACCCCAGGCAAAATGGATTGATATTAATAAACTCAGACTAACTCTACCTAGTTGGGCAGTTAATTTAGACTATTCAGGTAGGGCAGACTTTCAGGGCAAAATTGCCGGTATTCCTTCCGCGATGGAAATAGATGGAGGCTTAATTCTCAGAGACTTTAGAGTTGAAAATCTAGCTTTTAATCCCATTCTTGCAGGAAAAGTAGCAGTTTCCCCTCAAGAGGGAGCAAATCTGCAATTAAGTCAAGACGCAGATGAAATTAGTTTGATTTTAGATCGAGATTTCTTACCGATTTCTTTCGCCTTGAACCATGGCAATATGGCTGTAACAGGCAGAGGCAAAGGAGAAATCCTGACTGTCGAAACCACCAATATTCCCGTTGAGTTACTCAAAACTATTGCGATCAAAAGCGATGATTTTACCGTGCCAGAAAATCTAGCTGTTCAACAAGTGGAAGGAGACTTATCAGGGGAATTCTTTATTAATCTCAATACCTTAGCTACTTCAGGCAAAAATATAGTTATCGATCGACCAATTATTGCTAGAATTAGAGGCGATCGCCTAACTGGGGATTTTCAGTACGCAGATGGTTATTTAGCTGTAGAAAAAATCCAATTTCAACAGAGAGAAAGTCTTTACGCCTTTACAGGAAGATTGATCCAGAAAGAAGACGATCTAGAAGTACAAGGAGAAATAGACGTTGAGGAAGGAAAAATACAAGATGTACTGGTGGCACTAGAAATCTTTGAACTAGGAGATTTAGCGACTATAGGTGGCGATCGTCAATACGGCAAATCTAAAGATTTATATAACTCTCCTTTACCTTGTTCTTCCGAAAGAATTAGTCAAGGTAATTGCACTTTATTCGATATTGGCTTACCTGAAGCTACTATTTTTGAACAACTTAATCGACTAGCAGAAATTCAGGCATGGCTAAATTTATCCCAACAAAACCGAGAGCAAAGATTTTTATTACCAGATTTAAAAATACTCCAAGGTAATTTTAATGGTCAAATAGTTTTTAATGGATCTTTAGCCCAAGGAATTAATACCAACTTCGATTTTAAAGGACAAAAGTGGCAATGGGGTAAATATAATCTTGAAAAAGTAATAGCGGAAGGTAATTTAAGGGAAGGAATTCTCACTCTATTACCCATAAGTGTGCAATCTGGTGATAGCTTAATTGCTTTTTCTGGTAGCTTTGGTGGGGAAACTCAGTCTGGACAATTTAGATTAATTAATGTGCCGATCGAACCTGTAGAAGAATTAGTTAATCTTCCGCCAGAAATAAACTTTGGGGGAACTCTCAACGCTACTGCAACTATTGCTGGTACTCAAGCTAATCCTCAAGCTAGAGGAGAAATTACCGTCGCCAATGCCACCGTTAACCAAACTGCTGTTGAGGAAACCAGGGGAAGTTTTAGCTATAACAATTCCCGTTTAAATTTCTTTGCTAGCAGTGAAGTAGTAGCAGAAGCTGAACCCATTACTTTGTTTGGCAGTATTCCTTATCAATTACCCTTTGCCGAAACCAAACCCGATAGCGATCGTCTCAATCTGCAACTCAATGTCCAAAATGAAGGACTTGCACTTCTGAATATACTTTCTCGTCAAGAAGTGAATTGGATAGAAGGGGAAGGAGAAGTTACCCTCGATATTAAGGGTATTTTCGATCGAGAAGCAAATCTTCCACGTCAGTTAGTAGCCAAAGGAGTTGCTACAGTTAACAATGGTAAAATTGCTGCTAGGTTTCTCCCCGATGCTGCTGTTACAGAAATTAATGGCAAAATCTTGTTTGATTTCGATCGTATTCAGATCGAGAATTTAATCGGTAACTTTGGTGGTGGTCAAATTAGAGCTTTTGGTAGTTTACCCTTAACCAATAATACTTCTCAAACCAACCCGATTAATTTCAATCTTGATGATGTCGCGATCGATCTCAAAGGACTTTACGATGGTGGATTACGAGGCAATATTCAGATTTTAGGTTCCGCGATCGAACCAGATATTACAGGAGAATTAACTCTTTTTGATGGAGAAATTCTCACTGCTAGTACAACTGCTGCCAATACTGATTCTCAGAGTATTAATAATAATGGCATAGCAGCAGCTACCGAATACAAAAATTTAGAGTTAAATTTAGGCAAAAATATTCAAATTGTTCTGCCACCAATTTTTAACTTTCACGCCCAAGGTACACTCAAAGTCAATGGTACATTTAACGACCCCCGTCCTGAAGGTACAATAGATCTACAAAGAGGTCAAGTTAATCTTTTTACTACTCAGTTAAGTCTGAAAAGAGATGAGAAAAATACTGCTCGCTTTTATCGCAAGAATGGTCTCGATCCCTATTTGGATGTAAATTTAGTTGGTTCTGCCTTAGAAACTTCTGATAGTCGAATTCCTGAAGGTTCTTCCCCATCGGAAATTAAAGATCTTCCTGCCTCTAGCTTGGGTAGTCTGCAAACAGTCCGCATTTTCGCCAGAGTGGAAGAATTTGCTAGTCGACTAACACCCAATAAGATTGAATTAACCAGTAGTCCTCCTCGTAGTCAGACAGAAATTGTCGCTCTTTTAGGAGGTAGCTTTGTTACTACTTTAGGCAGAGGTGATAGTACCCTGGGGTTAGCTAATTTAGCTGGTTCAGCCTTGTTTGGTACATTTAATAATGTGATTAGTGATGCTTTTGGTTTAAGTGAGTTTCGTCTGTTCCCCACCCAAATTATCGATGAAGATGAAGAAAAAGAAAATATTGTAGGTCTAGCAGGAGAAATTGCCTTCGATATTACTGATAATATTTCTATTTCGGCACTAAGAATTTTAAATGCTGATATTCCCGCTCAATTTGGTCTTCTTTATCGCCTTAATGATAACTTTGTTTTGCGTGGTTCTAGTAACTTTGAAGACGAAAGTCGTTTCACCATTGAATACGAACTCAATTTTTAAAACACCTGAAAAAACCTGAATTTTTTCCCTGTTACTGAGTGTCACTGGAAGCATAACTTTTCCGCTAACGGTACTTAAACAAAATTTAAGCCCAAATAAAGCCACAACTCGCTTTGTAAGCTGCAAATACGTGCCGATTTTGGTTGAGCCATTCGACAAAACGATAAGATATAGCTGTACGAAATGACGGTCTTAGCTTCAGGAAATGTATGAATCGGTTTGTTCGCCCAACGCCTTCTTAATCCCCCAGTTAACTTGTGCCAAAGGATAAAAGTATAAGCACAAAAGACTAGGATAAAATGTCTTTTTAGACTCTTTTTTTCTCGGATTTGGTATTCACTTAATCCTAACCACCCCTTAGCTTCTCGATAGAAAACTTCTACCCAGTTTCTCTGACCATAAGTTTCAACTATCCATTCTTCAGTTACCCTAACTCCTTCAACATTTGTTATCAAATAATCAATATCTTCTGCATCTTCAAAGACTGGCGCGCTCATGACGATAGCTATTTTTCTTTGACCAATGAGTTTAGATATTTCTATTTCAATAATTGCTACCCATACAGTTCTTGGGTTTTCACCTAGTATGTTAATTTCTTTAAATTCTTCATCAGATATCCATTTAGCATATTCATCTTTCTCCTATATACTGACGACCCACTCCTGCGGTAAAATTACCGCTTTTTCTATGTCCACTGTCGTCAACAATTAGACTAAATCCCCGACTTATTCTGGTTTGACTGCATTTGTTCATTACCTCTAAGCGACGGTCATTTATCTTATCGGCCGACCAAGTTGATTCAGTTAAGAAATGATGTAATTTGTGGT